>NZ_JAVJZI010000282.1:0-64227 GCF_040223135.1 Coleofasciculus sp. G3-WIS-01 | reverse complement strand
ACTATCAGTGGATAAACGATATGTTGGTGGTGACGTAGATATGACAAATCCCGTCCCGATGAGGAGCGGTATGAAGGGAAACTTTCACGTACCGTTTTGGAGAGCAGTGGAGGGGGCAACCTCTTCACTGACTTTAATTTTTAACGCCTCCATTAATTTGGAGATAGCCGCCAGTTAGGTGGGGAAGTGCCTGTGGACTGGTTGAGTGCCGACACCGCCAGAATGAAGCAGGAAGTAAGCATCAAGGCTAGATTTGACTATGGTTGATCAGTTTTGAGTACGTCTTATGTAACGGTTTAGTAGAAATGCAGGGGGCGGAGCTCCCGTCTGGTAGCTCACCTGCAAACTGAGTAAGGGCGGGTTTTGCACCAATTTTACCATCAATAGCCAACAGCAAGTCCCCAAACCCGCCCCTACAAGTATCACGAATCACCTGTTCCCCTTAGATTCCCGACGCCTTAATTAAATCGGGGATTGGGTAGGGGAGTGAGTCTAACTGATAACCCCTGTAAGGGGTGAATCTGCCTCTTGCGGTTGGACAGTTTCGTCCTCTGGCGGTAATCCTAACACCTCTCGGTATACGCGGATATACTGTTTGGCTGATTTATCCCAACTGAAATTCTGACGCATCCCCCGCTGCTGTAGGGTTGTCCATTGATCTTTAAAGCGGAAGCCTTCCCAAGCCCGCACCATACAGGTATAAAAGTCTAAGGGTTCATAGCGGTCAAAGCAGTAGCCAGTGCCGGTTTGGCTAACAGGTTCATGGTGAGAAACGGTATCCACCAGACCCCCTGTACGCCGGACAATAGGGACACAGCCGTAGCGCATGGCTAGCAGTTGACTAATCCCACAAGGTTCAAACCGGGATGGCATCAAGAATGTATCACAACCGGCATAAATGCGTCGGGACAGAGCATCATTATAGAGGAGTTGGACAGACATGCGACCCCGATAGCGGGATGCCAATTGCCACATTTGGGTTTCGTAGTAACGTTCACCGGCAGCCAGTAATATAAATTGGGCATCGGTGTAAGCCATGAAGCGGTCGAGGACTTGTAATAATAGGTCAATCCCCTTTTGCTCAACTAGGCGCGTGACCATACCCATGAGAAAGACATTGGTGTTGACTTCTAAGCCCACCTCTTCTTGCAGGGTCACTTTATTTTTGCGACGTAATTCAATTGTATCGGCGGTGAAATTTTGCTCTAGGTATTTGTCGATTTCTGGGTCATAACTATCTGTATCAATGCCATTGAGAATTCCGACGGTTTTACCACTAATGAAAGAGATTAACCCTTCTAGAGTTTCGCCGTATTCAGCCGTGCGGATTTGATCAGCGTAGGTTGGCGAGACGACAGTAACTCGGTCAGCAAATTGTACCGCCGCCGCCATTGTGTTATGACCTTGCATGTACCAAGGACACCAGGTTATCTGCTGTAAGCGCCAGCGCCAGGGACCTTGATACGCCAAGTTGTGAATGGTGAAGACGGTGGAAATATCCGGGGATTGGTTCATCCACACGGGAATCATGCCGGTGTGCCAATCGTGACAATGAATAATTTGCGGTTTCCAGTAATTCCAAGCAAACTCAGATGCACCATTGGCAAACAGGGTAAACCGCCAGTCTTCATCCTCTCCTCCGTAGATATTGCGCCCTGAGAAGGCGAGATGTCCAAACAGATAGAGGGGGACATCGGTTCCGGGTAAAACCGTTTCATAGACGGCGAATGACTCAAACATGGCATACCCCCACCAGACGGGTTCTTTGGGAATCTCCATCTTGTGGGCTAAAAAGCCGTAATAGGGCATAAAAATCCGCACATCATGTCCCAAGCGCTTCAGGAACTTAGGCAATGCGCCCACGACATCCCCCATACCGCCGACTTTTGCCAGGGGTGCTACCTCTGCGGCAACAAAAAGAATATTCATAACGATAGTTGTGTACTATGACGTCTCAAGTAGTAATAGTATCCTTCAGAGGGGCGTTTACAATGACGAATCCTTGAATTCGTGGCATTTTCGCGCCAGCAAGAGGAGGCGATTGAAATCGCTGCTACACAAACAAAGTCCGCCTGCGCGGACTAGATTATAAAGGGGGTGGCTAACCCAGATTTGATATTACCCGTTTTGAAGAGCATGATATCGGTAAAACCCGCCCCTACAGACGATCGGGTTACCCTTGGCTGAGAATCTGCCACAGACGCGCGATCGCATCCGGTTCCCTCAGCGCTTCAAACCCTTATACTCAAAGGATGCTAGCCAAACAACTCAACGATTATGGCACAAGTTATTCAAGCGAGTGAATTATACGAATTAACAGCTAATGCTGTCGCAAATAACGACTCAACCGTCTCCTGGAGAACATCAATCAACTCATCCGTGGGAATTGCAAATCTGGTTGTGGTTGTCCAACTCTCAAAATCTGGGGCAATTCTCAGAAATTTGACATGAACCGCATCATTAATCCACAAGATAACCGGAAAGTGAAAATTCTTGCGAAACTCCTCCCGCACCTGATTCGTTGCCCTCAGCATATCATCCAGATTATCCACCGTGGCTAATCCAGACACCATCAAAGCGGCGGGCATTTCCTGTCCCAATCGGGCGCAAATTGTCGAATAAAGTATTCTGTCTGATTCTTTAAGATAAATAACTCGAATATCAAGAGCGCATTGATCCTGCACTTGCTGGATTAAACGTTCCTGCAAATACGCATAATTACAACGCGCCAGCATGATGTAAAACCCTCCCTCAGAGGCTTCAATTGCCCAAATCAACTCCTCTAAGGCTTCCTGATTATCAATAGTAACCTCCTCTATATACTTATCCATATTAAATTTCTGTATCAGGTTTTACCAAAACGAAAACCAGAAACAGCCATCAGGATTTGAATACCATTTCAACCGCCTTATAAATTGCCACTTATCGAAACCCACTATACCGTTATTCTCAAACACTCCCTCCTACCTATAATGTACACGAACCCTCTGCGTTCCTCTGCGTTAACCTCTGCGTTCCTCTGCGTTAAAAAAATAAACCCGTATCCCCCCTACCCCATCAAACTATTCTAACTCACATAACACAGCTAAAAAAGCAAGCATCGAGGGCGCAAGCCTTGCGCCCCTACCGTTTCATCCCTGCAACTCTTGAGCATCCACCAAAATCGGATTCAAATCAAACCAAGACTCATCATCATAATAATATTCAAACACCAACCGACTGCGAATCAACATTTCATATCCCTGATCATCACTCACCCATTTCCGTTGCTGCACTTGTCGCAATAACCCCCACTGACTATCCGAAATTCTCAGCGTCATTTCATTCCGATATAGCCGAACTAACTTCTCCAGAGTCTCCCGACACAGGGGAAACTTCCGTTCCTTTTTTATCCAATCATTGAGTAACTTCAACAAATCTCGCACATGACCCCCGCTCCTGTAACATAGATAGTCTAAACTTTCCAAATTATCGAAAATTTCAGTACAACTTTCCAGACGTTCTTTTTCCTCTAAATCCGGAAATGCTCGTGCTAAAACCATCTGTCGCAGTAAACTGATTCCCGCTTGACAATCACTCCCATCTTTTAACTGTACCGGAACCATCGGTAATATTTTTGGTCGTTCAGGAAACCGTTGTGTCAACATGCCATAATCATTAGAGAACTTCAACCCCAAGGGCATGGTATAAACTAAATGGCAATGCAACTTAGTTAAACATTCACTCTGATCCACAAACAAATACTCCTGTTGTGGACGTCCCCACGGTTTTGGGCTATTATCGATCCGATCCAGATTATCCACAATCACGACTAAACCATTTTTACCCTGCTGTTTGAGTTTCGCGATCGCAGGTTCAATAAGCTCCTGATTAATCACCTGCAGTAGCTGGGTTTTCTGAGGTCCCAGGTACTGATTCAGTCGCTGACGCAGCGTCGCATCACTTTTTGTCTTCGCCGTGATTTCGCCAATCCCAAACGCCAGAGAAACGGTATCCTCTTGAGAGACGACACCCACATCTCCCAAATTTGGAACTTTAATTTTCACCCCCTGCACCTCGGCATTTAATACCCTTGCAGCCCCCTGTAGCAGCGTCTGTAACCCCGTTAATTTACCGAGTTGGACAGTTTCCAAACTTTGAGAAATCCGACGTGCGATCGCCAGTAGCACATCAGCAATATCCACATCCGCCATTTCCAAGTCTTCACTCGACTCAAAGTAGACGACATGAAACCCATCTTCTTCTAATTCTGCCTTCAGTCGCAATAACTCCGTCGATTTGCCAGAACCAATATGTCCCGTAAATAAGGCGCAGGTTGGTTCATCAGGTGAAAAAAAGGTAATATTATCTTTAAGTTCTTCAATAATCTTACCCCCGCGTACCGGGGAAAAGTCGGTATAAAATTTCTGGTCTTCTGGATTGTCCACAACCAGCGTTCGGCTGGGATTCGTGGCTCTAAAAAAAGTCTGTAGATCTACTTTCATCGTCATTTGTCCTTTGTCATTTGTCATTCGTCCTGATGCAAAAGGGCTATCGTATTACCAAATTTAACGGATTCGATCCGCCAGTATTTTACTGGATTTCAGACCGTTTTAGTTGCTAACGATATATTTTTTGCCATAGCTTATTAGAAAATCTCTGGATACTTAACTTAGCTAGCCGTATTCTCGTCAAGCTTGGAATATTACCAGGTAGATTTTGGCTTAAATCAAAAAACTCATTTATATCAGACAAAATTATTTGAATGCGACGGATAATATTTTCAGAACGGTATTCGACAAAAAACTGTTTATCCAAAGGCTTGAGAGACGGATTTTCTATAACTCGGAGAATGCGTTTACTATCATACTCTAAAGAGTATCCCGCTATTTTATAGCAATTAAACCCCGGATCTAAATAATCCGATAAGCCCCCATTCACACTAGAAAAAACCTGACAACCACAGGCAAGGGCTTCCATCGGTTGCAGCCCAAAGCCTTCACTCACCCATTGTTGCGCCCAATACTCAGCCGAGTCATACAAATAAACCTTAGCCCGATTAAAAAGTCCCGGCAAATCCTCGACGTAGGAATCAACAACTTTAACACGACAATGCTTCTGTAACTCTGGTATCAAGTCTTGGAGTAAATACTCAGACGATTTCCGCGCCTGAACTAACACATCAATATCTCGTTCTCGGTTAAAATTCTGGAATTCTTCCGAAATATGATTCGGTAAATAGTAAATGAGAGAATTAGGCGATCGCTGTCCCCAATATCCCATGGTATTGCGACTAACAGTAATGATAGGAATACGCGCTGGAAGTTTAAATCGATACCCAGCACTATGGGCATGGTAAATAACCGGATTAGACTTGAGTTTTGCCACAAGTTTTGGAATATCAAATCCCCAACTGATCACAAAAATAACATTATTTAAATCCTGTTGCTTGAGTAAATCATCTAGGAACAGGATATCCTTTTCCCGTTGACGATAGGTTACCACCTCAGCAGGGCAAACCTGCTTTGCCAGACTCAGGGTTTTCAACTCCGCCCAAAGACCTCCACAAGCAAATGTGCCATAAGTTCCAGGGACTAAAAAGTAAAGGGTTCTCAAAACACCAATTGCCTCAGTGAGATTGTTTGTATACTACAATGAATGTCATTGACTTCAGTCAAGATTATAGTGTAGTTAACGCACTGAGTTGAAAAGTTCAGAGGCTTCGTTATACAACTTCTGAAGAATGTATTCATGGTAGACTAACCCTCCATGACGGGATTTCCAGGTGTCTGTGTAGCCAGAAGGACACCAAATTGGACTAATGAAGGTAATAAACGCCTCAGGACTTTGGACGTGATTGCGCCATCCTTGATAGGGTGAACGGTCAAGAAAACGCCAGTAGCCGCGAACCGCATCGGCTTTTGTGGCAAACTTGCAAAACTCCGCCCCCCCTGTCGGTTCACTGTCTGTTTCGTAGTAGACTGGTACAGCGAAGCCTTTCATCTCCTCGCGCCACTTCATTCCGTGGTGATTGTTGTATAGCTTTGCCAATTCTGTTGTTTCCCGTCCACTTTCCAGAATTGCCTGGGCTAGACACGCCGTTGCTAGCTGTGGGAACTCAATCTCTGTGTGGGCTACCGCTTCGATGAATTGGGTCCAACTCATGAGTGATTATCTCCTTTCTAGTACAAGAAAGCAGACATCCGAAGGCTGCAGGGTTCCAATGCCGTAAAGCTTAGGGTATCTGCTTTTTCGTTTATTGTTAACAGGTTAGTATTTGGAGCCGCACTGCTCTAGATACATCTAGTTGTAGAGCTTTTCATCTGGAACGGTGAAATTTTGATATAAAAATTTACCTAGGCTTACAGCAAAAATATGAAACCCTTCAACATCAAGGTTTTGAAGAGAATGAAGGGTTCATAATATGTAATAAATAAACCGGGTAGCCTTGTGCCTTGTACGAGAGATATCGTTGACTTACAGATCGTGGCGAACAGATCGGGAACTCTAAAGCTTTACTAAATTTTTATATTCAGCGGGTCAGATTTCATCGTAACTCTACCCATTTTACTGATAATTGGCGGAAACTAGAGAAAGCAAATGCACCCTGCCTTGTAAAAGACCCTAAATGAATATGAAAGGGCAGATGCACCCCTAAAACCCTGACAGCCGCCCACATTCTGATTGACAGCACGTACTCAAATCGAAATGTGGGCTTCACTTCTAGAGTAGAAATTTCTAGTGGTAATTGTTGTGATCTAAATTTCCACTACTGTGTGTTAAAAATGGATTTTCCCGTGATAGCGATCACTAAAGTCTTGGTTTTGTAATCCCAGTTAGCTATAAAAAAAGTAACGTAGAGACGTGCCATGGCACATCTGTCATAAGATGGAGTAATGAGTTACTTTGGTTTCACCTATCCCTGCTGGAGAAAGCAACTTGGTATAAGTATCAAGTAACGGTGCGATCGCAGAGGGGGCGCGTGATCAATTTAATACAAATGTACTAATTGACTCCGGAGTTTTTTTTTATGCCCCAAGCTGTAAAAGCGATTTACCGTAACGGTGTATTTATTCTTCAGACAGCCTGTAACTCACCCCTGCGACCAAGACATTGACATCTTCATCTAAGTACAAACAAATAAAAAGGTTGCTCACAAATCTTTAACCAATGGGTCAATCAACTCATCAGGAATTCGATTACGTTCAATGTAATTGTTGATTTCATCTTGATGATCGCTGTAATAAGTCAATGCACTAAACACCTGCGCCAAAGTCAAATGAGGCAACCCTTTGGGAATTTCTTCTGGTGCAACACCCATACGCCAAGTTTCAACAATTGCTCTTACGGGTGTACGAGTTCCCTTAATAATTGGCTCACCCCTCAAAATCTGCTCGTCTCTAACAATGTAAAGATATTCCGTGGTTTGAACCATTGCTACTCTCAAAAATCGTTATCATTTAGGTAGCGTACTCCTAGCACCAAGCTTAGCGCTTAATGTAGGCTTTCTCTTATCAAAGACTAAATTATCGCCTACAGCCAGGGGTATTTCATTTAAGATTTATTGCTCTGGTCGATAAAAAATGGGGGAGTTGGTAAATCATTGGCTATTGCCAGTACCTGAAGAGCAACTTTAACTTTGACTATTGTTGCGTCTTTGTCAGAGAAGGAGGATCTCGTCTCGCCTTCTCCTTCCGATGGATTCTTGAGAAACTCTATCAGTACCCTAGCCGCCTCTACGCCAGCTTCATGTAGAGCATCATCAAATTCTCGTTCTGCTGCCATGACTTTCTCCTCGTATTGGGCTGATGCTTCCATTGTAGAAGGCGAGATTATGAGCTGGCTTTATAACACTTCATATTAAGCGTCTGAGGTGGGAATGAATTAAAATCATGAGTACAGGTACTTAGAGGATGTGTATGATGAGGGAAAAGTTCATGTTGGGTGTAAAAAACTTATTAACCGCTACAGCCGGGGTGACACTACTCAGTTTAGGAACAGTTGAGATAGCACAGGCGGCTGAAATCGATACGACAGCCGGATGGCTAGGTGCAGGATATATATTCGAGAATAGTCGCTATGGACAAGTCTTCACCGTACCAAAGGATAATGTGATCAATTCCTTTAGCTTTTTTCTCAGTTCAGTAGAAAGCCCTCCTACAGAGTTCACAGCCCACCTTGCACCCTGGAATCCCACTACCTTCGAGTCAGCTATAGACATCTACTCTAGCGATTCTCAGTCAGTAGCCGGTTTGCCGAGATATACGGCTACACCGTCTGGTTATGCTGAAATTACTTTTAACACTGGAGCAATTTCTCTGCTTGCTGGACAGCAGTACGTAGCTTATTTGAATGTGGAAACTCCGGGTTCGGGAGCCATTGGATATAATTTTGATCAGGATTCTTATTCAGAAGGATACGGTCTTTATTACAGTAAAAACAATGCTTTTTGGTACAACAATGGAGATAATCGGGACTATTCATTCAATGCCGCTTTTTCTACAGATTCCACAACTGTTCCAGAACCCTCATTAACTATAGGGACAGTAATGATTAGTACTTTTTTGATTGGTAAAAGGTTAAAACGGGGCAAAAATAGAGGCTAGGATGTAAGATTTTTTCTGTCTAAATCTTTGTTTTTAATATTTAGGATTTTGCTATTATCTTGTGGAGATATTTTCTGTAACGTCTTCAAGATTTTATTGGTTAACTTTACCCACTTTAAAGGGCATAGCAGTGCTATGCCCCTACAGATAATGCCAAATCCGGGTAACTCCCCCCTTTTTGGACAGTCCGCCCAAACATCCTAGAGACTTCGAGGGAATGTCTCTACAACCTGTAAAAGATCCTTTTATTCTCGTTTCCAATAACTAGAAAAAAATGCCCTCTAGTCAACTGTTCCGCTGTTAAAGGAGGCTGGAGCCTCCACAAGAGCATTCCCAGGCAGAGCCTGGGAACGAGGGAGACAGAGTTTTACGATAAATTAATCTCTGCTTTGACTAATTCATTCCCCGCACGGGAGAGACGGAATCCCACTTTTTCCGCCACTTTCTGCATGGGGATATTTTCGGCGAGAATTTCTGCCGTAATCCGGCTGAGTTTCTCATCCCGCCCAATTTGCACAATGCGCCGCAGTAATTCTGTGCCTAATCCCCGGCGCTGATAGGGATCACTAATTAACATGGCGAATTCCGCCTCGTTAATCCCGTGCAGTTTACTCAGTCGCGCCACACCTAAAATTTCATGCTTTCCGGTTTCAGGGTTCTTATAATCCCCAACCAGCGCCATTTCCCGGTCATAGTCGATAAAGCAGATGCGGGTTAAGCGTTCGTGGGCAATCCGCCGACTCAGCTTAATGGCATTGAAGTACCGCAAATATACGCTTTCATCGGATAGGGTGGTGTGAAACTTGACAATTAGGGGTTCATCTTCCGGACGGATGGCACGAATCTTCACTGGCGTCTCATCAGTAAGCTTCCAGGGACAGGTGTATTGGTTGGGATAAGAACGAATCGCGGTTTTGGGGAGTTGATCTTCTTGCATATCCGGTTCGTGCAGCACAACCCGTGCATCTACCGCAATTAATTTGTCAGCAGACGCCAGCAGGGGATTAATGTCAATTTCTTTAATCCAGCGTTGTTCGATGACTAACTGACTAAATTGCACCAGAATTTGTTCTAGTGCTGTCAAATCCACAGGTTTACGTCCCCGCACCCCTTTAAGCGCTTTGTAGATTTTGGTTTGTTCCATCATCCGCCGCGCTAAGGTGGTATTCAACGGAGGTAGTGCGATCGCGCTGTCTTTAAAGACCTCCACTAACTGTCCGCCCGATCCGAAGACTAAAATCGGTCCAAATTGCGGATCGACACTGCTGCCAATAATCAATTCATAAGCACCATCCAAACGCACCATTTCCTGAACCGTGACGCCCAAGAAATGGTGGGCACCGACTTTCTCTGTCACGGAGGATTGAATCCCCCGAAACGCCCAGCGTACCGCATCCGCATCGGTGAGATTCAACTGCACCCCACCCACATCAGTTTTATGGGTAATGGTTTCGGAAAAGAGTTTCAGCACCACGGGATACCCCAGGGAATTTGCCCAATTCACCGCTTCCTCTTCCGTTTTCGCCACCCCTGTATGCACAATTGGGATATTATAAGCAGCCAGAAGTTGTTTCGATTCCAACTCCGTCAGAATCGTCCGCCCCGCCTGCCGTGCGGTTTCAATCATCTGCTGGGCACAAGCGCGATCGGGTGCGGTTTCTTCGGATGAGGGCAGAATCGGCGTTTCGTAGATCCCACTCAGGTTGTAGCTGTACTGCCACATTAAATTAAATAACCGCGCCGCATCATCGGGGTAGGGATAGGTGGGAATACTGGCACGGTTGAGTAAGGTTTCCCCGGTTTTCGTTTCTGATCCCCCCATCCAACTGGCAAACACTGGTTTCCCGGCTTTCTGGGCATAGGGTTTTAACTGTTCGGCAATTTGGGTGGGATCAGTCATGGCTTGGGGCGTCAGGATCACCAGCAAGCCGTCACTGTTGGGATCGTCAACGGCAATATCTAAGGCTTTGGTATAGCGATCGGGATCAGCATCACCGAGAATATCAATGGGGTTGCCATGACTCCAATGGCGCGGCAAGATTTCGTTGAGGGCAGTTATTGTCCCCTCAGATAGTTCTGCTAGTTCACCGCCAGCGCTAATCAGGGCGTCTGTCGCCAAAACTCCGGGTCCCCCGGCATTGGTAATAATTGTTAAGCGGGGTCCTTTGGGACGACGGGGTTGTTTCGCCCATACCTCTGCCATATCAAACAGTTCGGAGATGGTATTTACACGCACCACCCCACAGCGGCGGAATGCGGCATCAAGGACATCATCGCTACCTGCCAAAGAACCGGTATGGGACGCTGATGCCTTGGCGGCGGCTTCAGTTCGCCCAGTTTTAATCACGATAATCGGCTTAGTTAATGCCACTTCCCGCGCCGCTGAGAGGAAGGATCGGGCATCACCAATGGATTCCATATAAATGACGATGCTATGGGTGTGGGGATCATCTCCGAGATAGTAAATCAGATCCCCCCAACTCACATCAATCATGGAACCAATGGAAATAAAGGCGCTAAAGCCGACATTTTCCCAGAAACTCCAATCGAGGACAGCGGTACATAATGCCCCACTCTGACTAATAAACGCCAAATTACCCGGACGCGCCATGGTACTGGCAAAGGTGGCATTTAACCCCGTGCGCGGACTCATTAAACCCAGGCAATTGGGACCAATAATTCGCATTTTGCCCCGGGCGGTTTCCAGGATTTTTTGTTCTAACTCAACTCCCTTGGGACCAATTTCTTTAAATCCTGCTGAAATAATAATCGCGCTTTTGACGCCAACATCAACGCACTCTTGGATAACTCCGGGTACCAGGGGGGCGGGTATGGCAATGATCGCCAGATCCACGCGATCGGGTATTTCTTTAATGCTGGGATAGGCGGGAATCCCTAGGACATTATGCCGTTTGGGATTCACGGGAAAAATGGTTCCCCCGAAGGGATTACTCATTAAGTTCCACAGTAGGGTTCGCCCTACACTTCCCTCTTTATCTGTCGCCCCAATTACCGCAACTGTCTCGGGGGCGAAGAAGGAGTGCAGGGGTTGACGTTCGGAACGCAGAATATCATAAGCTGGATCGGTGGTTGGTTTAAGTGGCTTAACCATTGTTTTTTCCTTTCCTTATTAATTAATCTGGGAAAAATTGAACGGAACGGTTAACGCTGAACACCCAAGGACTCAAGCCTAGGGTTCTCCCTGATAATCTGCCCTCTGAGTTGGAGAAGGTGGGGAAGAGGTTTTGATTGTGTAGGGGCGGGTTTTACTACTATGGTTTCTTACCTCACAAAAGATGGGACTCGCGCCCGCCCAGACTGAGTGCGAGATTTAACTCACAACTCCCTCATCTCCCTCATATCGGCGCAACCTGATGATTCTTGAGTCGGCGACTCCCCTGGTGTTGCCAACAAGCGATGAATATGAATGAGGGCATCGGTAACTCCCTGTTGGGCAATGGGTGAGAGGGTTTCGCCAAACTCGAAGTCAACAGCGGGAATGGTAACCAACCAAGCGGGGGGAGAATGATTATAAAGGGCTTGGGCTAGAGCTAAGAGCGATCGCGGATCACAATGATGCCCGAATGGGACAGAATCAGCCTCCCCCGATCGCAGCGGAAAGACTTGCACCAAGGCTTTCTCAGGCGAGACGGGATAAGCATCGACAAAAATCGCCCCATCCACAGTAGCTAAGGTTTGTGCCAGTTCTGGGGTCAGTTGGTGTAGGGGGAGCGATCGCACCCCAAGCCATCCCCACTCTTGCACCTGCATTGCCACAACTTGACCCACACCGTCATCCCGCCGCAGCGTATTCCCATAGCCAATCACCACCCATGACTGAGGATTTGGATTGGCTTGTCCTAAATCGGTCTTAAGGGTGGCATTCATTTTCATTACCCCAATTGGTGTTAGCAGTATTCTAACTGGACTTCTTTTTTATGGTTTTGCAAATATTTCACTACCTCTTCTACTAAATTTCGGCGGATGGAAATGTTTTTGGGTAACAGCGGATTTTGGTAAAATTCGTTAATTTTCTGTCCCACTAAGAAGAGTACCGAATCCGCCATCAAGATTTCCTTGGCTAGAAGCACCGCCCCATTGCTGTCAGTGGGTAAGCGATCTATATCACATTTACATTTTTTTAAGATTTCTAGGCTTTTCGAGATGGTTAATATCCCTTCGGTTACCAAGTCAATTTGACTTAACTTCCCAATCGGCGGCAGATCCGGTCGCATGGTGGCAATATCCATTTCCACCTCTTCGCCCAGATATTTGCCCACAATATTCCCCGTGGTGCCGCCACAGATCACTTTTCTGCCCTCAAAGTTTAATAAACGTTCCACATAAACTTTGTCTTGCCGTTGATCTAAAGGCGGACCTGTAAAAATCATTAACTCATTCCGCTGTCGTACACAGACGCCCACAAACGTGGCATCATCCCCAATTTTCCCTTGATACAGGCTGTGCGTTTCGCTAATCACTTTGCGGACAATATTACGGGCAGTGTAGGTATCCCGAATATATAAGCTTTCGATGTATTTGGCAATATTTTCCCAGCCCCAGCCAAAATTTAAAACCTCACCCAGCCCCGCATACAAGACGCCATCACTAATCGCACCCAGGAAATCTCCCCGTTCTAAATACCCTTCTGAGATAACAATGTCTTTCTCCATAATTTTCTCCGTGCGCGTTTCAACTGGTACAGGTTTTCCTCTCCTAAAATGAAAAATTGGTGGGTTATCAAAGTTTATAACCTTAAACTTATTGGTTTGATGATTAATCCGAATAATCGTAAAAGTGGCGTAAGCAATTTTCCGTACCCGACAAATTGGTAAAGTACCAATCACCGTTTTGATCACCTCAGTTAGGGACAGGTCAGCATTCAACATGGTGATCAATATTTCCGTCGTCAGTGTTGCCAGAATGTTTGCTTTGACACCACTTCCCAACCCATCGGATAAAACAATTGTGCTCTTATCCTTCGTCTTGATAAACTTAACCTTGTCGCCACACAGTTCCTCTCCCTTTTTATTTAAGCTCAAATCATAGATATCCAGAAAGTTATCACTGCTCATAAGCTATTCTCTAGTGAAACTACTGCTCCCAGACGTAGCTACGTCTCTACATTGCTTCCAGACGTGCCATGGCACGTCTCTACAACCCCACCGCAAGACTTATTCAGCGACTCTAGTTATCTTCTACCCCATCTCCTGTTCCACCATTTGAATAATTTTCAATAGACTCACCTTCGTCGTTGCCGTCGTTTCTCCCAATATTCCAGCAATTTCTTGTACAACTTTCATTTGATTATCCACCACCTCATTAACCTTCTCCACCGTTTCTCGCTTAACCTTTATCAATTCTCGCTTCCGCTGTAACTCATAACTCATATTCACAAAAATAGCTGCAATTATATTTTCCTCTTTAATCGGAAAAATAACTTCTCTGACATAAAGTTGGTGATTGGCGTACTCTTTTTCCTTCCCCTGAATCACTTCATTATTATCCCAGACCCGTTGAAAATCACTGACATCTGTTAAAATTTGGGAGGCGGACTGACCAACAGCCGCCTCCTGCTCCACCTTAAACATTTTGCAAAAGGCGGGATTGACCAGCTTAATTGTCATATTTTTATCCACGACAATCAAGCCATTGGGATCATACTGCCACAGTAGTTCCCACAAACTTTTATCGTTACTTGCCATATTATTTATTGTTCAAGATGCTGTATCATTGAAGACAAGGCAAAATCTCTTGTTTAAACTTTTGCTCGACATTGTTAGCATTGATATTGACAAAAAATTTATCCTTGAATTTCATCACAATACCAGCGCTACAGGTTTCTAGGCAAAAGGAACCCTTTAATTCAACTTTATCCCCCAAATTGTATGTGCTAATCAACTCCTGAATTTTGGGTAATACTTCATAAACACCCAGTTGATGGCACGCTGAACCCATACATAAATAGAGATTTTCTTTCCCGTCCATATTTTACACCTCAATTTTACTGCACGTTCAGCCCCTGTCTTTGGAAGATTTCCATCACCTGCTGCACCTGTTGGGGCGAGGGCGAGGGCGTGTTTTTGAGCTGATAGTCGTACCCCAACTGCTCCCATTTATATTCTCCCATTTTGTGAAAAGGGAGAACTTCTACTTTTTCCACATTGCCTAAGGTTGAGATAAAGCGGGCTAATCCCTCAATACTCTCTAAATTATCGGATAAGTTGGGGACTAAGACAAAGCGAATCCAGGTTGGCTTTTTAATCTCACTCAAATACTGGGCAAATGCGAGTGTGGGTTCTAGGGAAACGTTGGTAATCTTAAAATAAATTTTGGGATCAAAGGACTTGATATCCAACAAGACCAAATCTACATGATCCAGCACAGGTTTGACCAGATCCAAGTTGACATAACCAGACGTATCTAGGGCAGTATGAATCCCCAAATCTTGGCAGCGTCGGTAAATTTCGCGGACAAACTCCGGTTGCATCAAGGGTTCACCCCCTGAGATGGTAACGCCGCCGCCGGAAAAGCGCATATAAGAACGATACTTTTGGATCTGGGTTATCAGTTCATCAACAGTAACCTCCTGACCTTCACGGATACAGCGGCTATCCGGATTGTGACAATAAAGACAGCGCAGGGGACAGCCTTGGGTAAAAATAACAAAGCGGATACCCGGACCATCGACTGTACCGCAGCTTTCTATGGAATGAATGCGTCCGGTTACAGAGGTTTTGGGAGTGGCGATTGGGGATTGAGAAATTGATGATTGCATTACCATAGTTCAAATGTTGAGTGTTCCAGACGTGGCATTATTCGTCTGTAGGGGCGGGTTTGATGACTATCGTTTACGAAAGCACTTAGATGTAAATAAACCCGCCCAGAGGAATGTGTAGGGGCGGGTTTGATCAGTATCGTTTACGAAAGCACCCAGATGTAACTAAACCCGCCCCGACTTCGCTTGGTTCGAGGAAACCTGGTGAGTGATCCTTCGCTTTGCCTTGTTAGTTGGTGGGCATTGCCCACCCTACGGGTTTCGGCGAACCCAAAATGTCATTGCACCTAAATCCGTTCGTGGAACGTGCGGTTAATCACATCCAGTTGCTGTTCGCGGGTTAATTTAATAAAGTTCACCGCATAACCCGATACCCGAATCGTTAACTGCGGGTATTTTTCCGGATGATCCATCGCATCAAGCAGGGTATCGCGATTGAAGACATTGACATTGATATGATGACCTTCATCATGGAAATACCCATCTAGCATTCCCACCAAGTTATTCACCTTAGCATCATCCGTCTTACCCAATGCTTGCGGCACAATGGAGAACGTATAAGAAATGCCATCTTGGGCATGTTCATAGGGAAGTTTCGCCACTGAAGCTAAAGCTGCGATCGCGCCATTGCTATCACGACCATGCATTGGGTTCGCACCAGGGGCAAAGGGTTCCCCAGCTTTGCGACCATCGGGGGTACTGCCGGTTTTCTTCCCGTACACTACATTTGAGGTAATCGTGAGAATCGATTGGGTAGGAACAGCACCGCGATAGGTCTTGTTCTTGCGGACTTTATCCATAAACGCTTTCACCAGGTTGGCAGTAATTTCATCCACCTGATCATCGTTATTGCCAAATTTCGGATAATCTCCTTCTACCTCATAGTCTACGGCTAGACCCTGGTCATTGCGAAGGACTTTCACCTTGGCATATTTAATCGCCGATAACGCATCACCAACCACCGACAATCCCGCAATCCCACAAGCCATCGTCCGATAAACATCCCGGTCATGCAGCGCCATTTCCAAACGCTCATAACAATATTTATCGTGCATATAGTGGATCACATTCAGGGTATTGACGTAGAGTTTCGCCAACCACTCCATCATTTGGTCAAATTTCCCCGTCACCTCGTCATAATCTAGGTAATCTGAGGTCACTGGTGCTAGTTCTGGACCGACTTGATCGCCCGCTTTTTCATCTTTACCACCATTAATGGCATAGAGTAGGGCTTTCGCCAAGTTGACTCGTGCACCAAAGAACTGCATCTGTTTGCCAATGGGCATTCCCGATACACAGCAGGCAATGCCATAATCATCACCATAGTGCGATCGCATCAGGTCATCGTTCTCGTACTGAATCGAACTGGTTTCTACCGATACCTTGGCGCAGAACCGCTTAAAGTTAATCGGTAACCGTTCTGACCACAGGACGGTTAAATTCGGTTCCGGTGCAGGACCTAGGTTATTGAGAGTATGCAAGAAACGGAAACTCGTCTTCGTCACCAACGGACGACCATCTTCACCCATTCCGCCAATGGCTTCGGTTACCCAAACCGGGTCACCTGAGAACAGTTCATTATAAGCCGGTGCCCGCAAAAAGCGCACCATCCGCAGTTTCATCACGAAATGGTCAATTAATTCCTGTGCCTCGGATTCGTTGAGAGTGCCGTTATTTAAATCATGTTCAACGTAAATATCCAGGAACGTAGACACTCGTCCTAAGGACATCGCGGCACCATTTTGTTCCTTCACCGCACCCAGATAGCCAAAGTACGTCCACTGCACCGCTTCCTGGGCATTTGCCGCCGGACGGCTAATATCATAGCCATAGCTAGCTGCCATTTCTTGCAGTTCTTTTAGCGCCCGGATTTGTTCAGCAATTTCTTCCCGTTGCTGGATCACCGACTCGTCAATGGCATCGAATTCCAGGGAATCTTGCTGCTGTTTTTTATCAGCAATTAAACGAGTGATCCCATACAATGCAACCCGGCGATAGTCACCAATAATCCGACCCCGACCATAGGCATCCGGTAACCCCGTGATAATACCCGATCGCCGCGCCGTCCGCATTTCCCGCGTGTAGGCATCAAACACCCCATCGTTATGGGTTTTGCGATATTTGGTGAAAATCTCTTCCGTTTGGGGATCAAGTTGATAGCCGTAAGCTTCTAAGGATTTCTTGACAACTCGGATACCACCCAAGGGCATAATTGCCCGTTTTAGAGGTTTATCGGTTTGTACCCCGACAATTTGCTCGATGTCTTGGTCAATATAACCCGGTGAATGGGCGGTGATACTTGTGGGAACTTTGGTATCGACATCTAAAATACCTTTTTCCCGCTCTTGCTGCATTAAATCGCAGACTTTTTGCCAGAGTATTTTAGTCCGTTCAGTTGCTCCTGCCAAGAAGGAGTCGTCTTCTTTATAGGGGGTATAATTCTTTTGGATAAAATCCCGGACATTAATTTCATTCGTCCATTTACCGGGAGTAAAATCCTGCCATTGTTCGCATAAAACACTGGCTGTCTCTTGCTGTTGCGTAGACGTGTTAGGTACAAATGTCCCAACCATATGCATTATTTACCTCGTTTCTTGTGTAAACTTTTCGACTTTCGACGTAGCTCTGATCCTTTGTTTTTCGTAAATTTTGGTCAAAAGTCTAAGGTATTTGTGTTGCTGCTTAAAAACCGTAGTGTTTTATTTTTACCTCAGGCTTTTGACTAAATTCATGGATCTGGAGGAGGAACAGTAAGGTTTATCCTCACTAAATCTATTCCTTGCGGTCTATTTAGCTTGGACGTTTACTGCTCTCTCTAACTGTCTATCTATATCCTAACTCCATGGATATTAAATCAGCAAATTTTCTAGAAGTCAATCCACTGCTTTACAAAGATTTTTAATTGTCAAGGGTAGGGTGATTTTTATATGAAATGTGGGGTAAATACTACCCCTTAAACTCAGTTTGGTGTTAAAATGGGAAGATATTTTCAAAAATATTCTTTCTGCTCACAAAAGGCTATAGCTTAAGTTGACACGGATAAAGGCTTTGTCATTGCCGTCATGTAACGCCGCTAGGGGAATATGGCGCAACCCGGCGTCGAGAATAAAGCTTAGGTTTTCGATGTTGAGTTGTTGCAACTCCGTTTCTAACGGACCAACTAACCATTGATAGACTTGTTGTGCTGGAATACGATAGGCAGTAGGTCGTCTCGCATTCGTCACCGTGGAGTGAAAGTCTCGGACGACAGAGAGGACTTGGCTACGGGTGACATTCAGGGATTTACGAATCGGCGGTTGGTCAGCCGTGACTAGAATTAATTCTAAGCGATCGCTATCTTGGGGAGTCTGCGATCGCAACAGTGACAAAGAGGTGTTTTCACTCCCTTGGTTGGGGGGAATCGGCGTAATCACTTGGGGAACGAACAGGACATAGATCACCGCAGGTTTGATACCCGTGACACTATTGATATCTTGCAATAAGCTTTGGGCTTGGCTTAGGGTAATCTCTGAGGTGTTGTCTAAGCCAAAATAGTCGGCATAATCTTGACTCATCGATTGGTCAAGTTCCCCCAGTCCCCTGGGTTCGGTGGTGGGATTTGACACCATCAGCCGTTCTGGTAACCTCAGAGGCTGCGTCAGGTCAACGGGATTAACATCGCCAAGGTTAATAATTTGAATATTGCCTTCAATGTATGTTGTTGAAAACGATTGAACGGGTTCAATGGTAAACTCACCACTGCTAAGAGAACCCGCCGTCCCGTTCTCCCCCCCATCACCCACAGTAAAGGGAATATCCCGCAATCCCCCCTGATGAATAATTGTAATCGAACCACCGCCGCTTCCTCCAGATGTGGAGATACTCGCCTCTCGGTCTAAGGTATCGGGTATTTCCTCCGGTTCCAATCCACCCTCTGGAATTTTCGACAAGGCGTCTTCAGTCACATCTGTGGCGGTAAAAATACCTGTTGCTGTCGCCTCGACATCCCCCCCTGCGCCTATATCTAAGGCTTGAGAATTGATTATAGATACCTCAATATCACTCTCATTTTCCGTTACCGTCAACTCAACCTTCCCCGCATCTGAGTTGAGAGAACTGGAAATCAGATGACCTGTAATAATATCTTGACCCGCCTTGAGGATAATATCGCCACCCTTACCCGTTCCCGCAGAACCCGATAATAAGACTCCAGGATTAACAATAGTTTCCCCTAAAAATCTCACCTCACCCCCAAACGTATCAATAATACCCGTAGCGCTGGTTAGGCGAATATTTCCGCCATCCCCCATCGCCGACCCTGAACCCAGAGAACCTGTGTTAATATTACCGCGAGCGCTCATTATAATATCTCCCCCTCGACCCATTCCCCCGGCAAAGGTAAACACCCCTGCGTCTACCGCCAGTGAACCACTTCCAGTTTCCAGGGTTAATTCTCCCCGCATTGGATCAATAAAAATGTTTCCTGTGATACTGGTCAGCGTAACCGAACCCCCATCCCCATTCGTCGAACCGGAATCAATCCCGCCCGTGATCATATCTCCCTGTGCCTGCAAACGGATGTCTCCTCCCTGACCTTCAGAGGCTAGGGAGAAGAGAGTTTGGGTGCTAATCTGGTCAGCCGTGGCGGTGAGATTAATCGCACCTGCATCAAGATTACTGGAGGTATCAATTGTCCCCACCGTGACAGACGCGCCGGAAATCGTCACGTCTCTACCCTCAGCCGTAATCGACTGACTTTGATCCATAAAAAAAGACCCCGCCAAATCCCCATCTGAGTCGGCGGTAAATGTAATTGACCCACCACTGGGGTTCAAGTTCCAAACTCAGGACATGCCCAGGTTGACTAATTCTAACTTGATTCTCTCCCGGTACTGACGCGATCGCAATCTGTCCACCCGAGGCTATTAGGTTCCCCGTATTAATCACAGGATTCCCCAGTAAGATTAAATTCCCCTCAGTTACAGCTAATTTTCCAGCGTTGACAATTGCCCCCGGTTGTGATAATTCAAACGTAAAAAGATTGGGTGTACCCATCAAACTCTGGTAATTATTTTCACCCCAAGCATTAAACCAAAGCGTTTCTCCAAACCCGATTCCCGTAGCCGTTGTCGCGGTAAAGTCAGCCGGAACATTCAGTTGAGCATTCGCACCAAAAATAAACCCGGCGGGGTTCATTAAAAATAGATTCGAGTTTCCCCCGGTTATTTGCAGCAAGCCATTAATCAGTGAAGCGTCACCGCCAACGATTCGCCCTAAGATAGTTTGAATCGTGGGTGAACTGATAAAGGTAGCAATTTGATCCGCATTCAAGTTCAATTGCTCAAAACTATGAAAGAGATTCGCGCCATCTCCGGAATAGCTACCCCCCGTAATCGTAAACTGATTTCCCGTTTGAATGACTTGGGTTCCAGTCCCATCATTAGCAGGTGTCACCCCTTGAGCCTTGGCGCAAGAGGAATAAAAAACACTAAGCCAAAAAACAGAACTACAAAGCCAGTACAGAGAGAATCGAGTCGATTGCATGGTTGGTATAGCACTTGCCTTTTTAGCATTGTGGCACAATTTTTGACCTGAAACCGCCACATCTGCATCAGACCGAAAAGCTATAATCAGCAATGACGCAACCCTTCGACTTCGCTCAGGGTATCAGTAGAGGGACAAAAGCCCCTTTCCTCGCCGTAGCGAATCTATTTTTTTCAACAGCTAAGTTCGTAGTTGGGCTGTCTTCGCCATCAACGCTTGTATCGCTTACTACTGGCGTTGTACAGATAAAATCGTGATATAGATATTACCATAAAATCGGGCGCACGTCAGATGTAGGTTGGGTAGAGCGTAAGCAAAACCCAACAGGTTCTATGGGGAGTTGGGTAAGTAGTCGGACTTTCATTAAAGTTAACGGTTGAGATTAGGCAATAAGCTGTTTGGCATTTAAACCTTAATATCAATAATGGCGAAAGCCGTGTAGTGCAGAGCATCTTGCTCGCTACTAATACCCCATTTAAATGCATGACAGCTTAAACTAGAAAAACTCTGCCAGAAACCGGATTAAAAACTACTTGGCTAAATCGAGGAGAGTCCCATGTCTAGCATGACGATACCTGATACTCTCATCCATAGGTTTATTCAAGCTCCCAAGGATTAACAAGTGTAATACCGCACCCTTCAAAATCAGAAACATTACGAGTGGCAAGAGTCGCTTGGCAAGCAGAACAAATACTGGCTATTTGAGCATCAGATTGGGAAATTGGTTTACCCATTCGTCTTCTTTCAGCGGCAATTCTAGCAAAAGCGATCGCGGCTGTTTCATCAAACGGTAAAATACGTCCTATAAAATCTTCAGCAAACATCAATTGAGCCGCTTGGTTAAGTTCAGCTTGGCGTTTTCCAGCAGGTAATAAAGCAATCCCATAGAGAATTTCCGCTTGAGTGATAGTTGTTGTAAAAAGATTAGTCAGGGGTTGTGCTGCTACCCATTGACGCACCACTTGCGAACCTCTGGGGTGCATCAGTTCGGACAATACATTAGTATCAAGTACAATCATGTAAGTCTTCAAAATTAGGGGGTTCGCGTAAAGGTTCCCTAGTAATAGTTGGGAGTTCAAAATCGCCAAAATCTGCAAAACGTCGCTCGATTGCCAAAGCAAGATTTAAGGGTTTGGACGCTTTTTCTGTTAAGACAGCGCCGAGGATTGCTTTAGCTTCTTCTTCTAAAGAACGTCCCGAATATTCAGCTCGCTTCTGTAGGCGATTTTTCAGGTCATCATCAAAGTTTTTAATCGTGATACTGTTCATAGTCAATTTGAGTTTGGGTCATTTGTTATTCGTCATTCGTTTATGTCATTCGTCTTATGGTCGGGGCGGGTTTAGTTACTTATGGGTGCAATGGATAAGATAGTAGTGAAACCCGCCCCTACACATAGACGCGCCATGGCACGTCTCTACATGATTCTATCTCCCTACCTTGATATCAACCTGTCACCACAAAATTAACTAGCTTTCCCGGTACAACAATCACCTTTTTCACCGTCTTACCTGTGATATAACGCTGGGCAACTTCTGATTCCTTGGCGTACTTTTCCAAGGCTGATTTATCGGAATCAGCGGGAACCTGAATTGTGCCACGGGTTTTACCCATGATTTGAATAACTAAGGTAATCTCATCGGCGACTAATGCATCTGGTTCAAAGGTACTCCAAGGTTGTAGGTGTACTGAATCTGTATGACCAATTCCATGCCATAACTCTTCCGCGATATGGGGGGCAAAGGGGGCTAATAATAGAATCAGTGTCTCGATTCCTTCGGCGTAAACGGGAGAGTCTTTGCACTTAGCATCACCGAGGGCGTTGCTGAGTTTCATTAACTCGGAAACCGCTGTATTAAATTGATACTCCCCATCTAAATCATCAGTGACTTCTTTAATCGCCGTGTGAATTGCCCGCCGCAAGTCTTTTTCCGGTTTACTTAACTCAGGGGGAGTGGTGGTTGAACGGTTGGTTCCGTTTGCGGCAAACTCCTCGACTAAACGCCAAACTCGGTTGAGGAAACGGAATTGTCCTTCCACATCTGCATCATCCCATTCCAGGTCTTTTTCTGGGGGGGCTTTAAACAGGATAAACATGCGGGCGGTATCCGCACCATATTTGTTAATGACTTCTTTAGGTGCGACACCGTTATATTTAGATTTGGACATGGTTTTGTAGGACACCTCCAGGGTTTCCCCGGTTTCTGGGTCTTTGGGTTCATTGGGGTTGACCTCAACCGAGGGAATCCATTTCCCGGTTCTGGGGTTCATATAGGTTAACCCCTGCACCATCCCCTGAGTCAACAGACGCTGGAACGGTTCATCAAAATTGAGTAAGCCGCGATCGCGCAAAACTTTGGTGAAGAAACGGGAGTACAATAGGTGCAATATCGCATGTTCGATGCCACCCACGTACTGGTCTACGGGCATCCAGTCATTAGTTTTACTCTTGTCAAAAACCTGCTGGTTATTATTCGCATCAGGATAACGCAGGAAATACCACGACGAATCAATAAACGTATCCATCGTATCCGTTTCCCGTTTCGCGGCTGTACCACAGGTGGGACAAGGTACATCGGTCCATCCCTCCACTTGGGCTAACGAGGCGACACGCCCGCCACTCATTTCTACATTCTCCGGTAATTCTACAGGCAAATCCTGCTCCGGAACCGGGACAATGCCACAATCGGGACAGTAAATTACCGGAATCGGTGCGCCCCAATAGCGTTGGCGGGAAATTAACCAATCCCGCAGGCGGTACTGTATCCGGGCTTTCCCCCATCCTTGGCGTTCGGCGTAGTTGACAATTTCTGCTTTGGCGGAAATAGATTCCATGCCATTGAACAGGTCAGAATTCACCACCACACCGGGTTCAGTATAAGCCTGTTTCGGTTCAGCTTTCGGGTCAGCCGCATCCGCTGCTACAATCACCGTCTTGATGGGTAAATTCTGTTCCCTGGCAAATTGGAAGTCTCGCGCATCATGGGCGGGAACCCCCATCACCGCCCCTGTGCCATATTCATAGAGGACGTAATCGGCAATCCAAATCGGGATTTGTTCCCCAGTAAAGGGATTAATCGCCTTACCCCCAGTGGGAATACCGCGTTTCGGTTTATCCTCAGCCGTGCGTTCCAATTCGCTTTCCTGAGTTACCTCTTTAATAAAGGCATCAACCGCAGCTTTGCGGTCAGGAGTCGTAACCTTTGGGGTTAAGGGATGTTCTGGGGCTAAAACCACATAAGTCACGCCATAAACCGTATCTGGGCGAGTGGTAAAGACACCAATTTTTTCATCCAAGTCGATTATGGGAAACTCTAAATAAGCGCCGATGGACTTGCCAATCCAGTTGGCTTGCATCAACTTCACCCGTTCGGGCCATCCCTCCAGCTTATCTAAATCGTTGAGTAATTGTTCGGCATAATCGGTAATTTTCAGGAACCACTGGCGTAAGAGTTTCCGTTCCACTTTCGCACCAGAACGCCAAGAACGTCCCTCACTATCCACCTGTTCATTTGCCAGTACGGTTTGGTCAATGGGGTCCCAGTTGACAGCGGCTTCTTTCTGATAGGCTAATCCGGCGTGAAGAAACTGCAAGAAAATCCACTGAGTCCACTGGTAATAATCTGGCGCACAGGTTGCCAATTCCCGGTTCCAGTCGTAGGACAATCCCAGACGCTTTAACTCAGACCGCATCTGAGCAATATTTTGGTACGTCCACTTGGCGGGATGAACACCCCGTTGAATCGCGGCATTTTCTGCGGGTAGCCCAAAGGCATCCCAACCCATAGGATGGAGAACTCGATAGCCCTGCATCCGGCTTTTGCGGGCAATGACATCGGTAATTGTATAGTTACGGACGTGACCCATGTGCAGGTTGCCCGATGGATAGGGGAACATCGACAGGGCATAGAATTTGGGCTTATCTGCCTTGTCCTGGGTTTGGTCTAGGTTTTGTTGTGACCAACTCGTTTGCCACTTTTCCTCTATCTCGACGGGGTTATAACGCGACTCCACAAAAGAATCTCCTACAGGGTTGAACTGATCCGTTCTAACAATTTTGGCACATCATCAGGGGAGATGAGGAGTTTGTATGTAGTAAGGGCTTTAGCCCCTTACAATCCTGGGTTGACTACTGGCGTGACGCGATAGTTCAGAAATCGACCAAAAGCGACGTGAAAATCCATCGTTTCCGATTCTTGTTTGGGTACTTAGATGCACAAAAGGGTTTTTTTGTCAAATCTGCCCCTGATGAGTTGATGAAAATTGGGTGTTGAAACATGTTTGTATTTTCTCAACTTTTCCCAAGTTAGGGAAAAAAATTGACGTTATTTTAGGGCTTTGATGGGTTTTGCCTTTAGAAATGAACAAAAATAAACCAAAATACAGGATTTAATTTTCTCATACTACAACCAAAACCAACGGTAAGTCAAGCTTTGCCAGGAATTTCCGACTTAAGCCCTCAGTCCGATTATCTTGAGCAATTTAAAACTCAACGGAGAAATCGAAAAGTTATAGTTATAGGATAGGTTCACCGGTGAGGATGCAACCGGACATGATACTATCCGAGTTGTATCGCCGGGATGATGTCTTTGAGTTAGGGTGAAACTTGCCAGGATTTTCGCGATCGCATCCCATTAATCAGACACCAATACCCCCACGCGATCGCAAAGAGAATACTGGCATGATTAATCAGCGTATTTTGGGCATTGACCATCCCCCCTTGCCCCCCTTCGTAAGGGGGGTTAATTGTCATAATAATTAGCTGATTTGCAGCACGATGCGACCATTCACTTCACCGTTTCTGAGACGTTCAAATATATGATTAATCTCCTCTAACGGTTGCTTCTCTAAAGTGGGCTTCACCTTGCCTTCTGCCGCAAATTGTAAGCATTCTTGCATATCTTTGCGCGTACCGACAATGGAACCGCGAATAGTAATCCGTTTTAATACCACCTCAAAGATAGGTGTAGGAAAATCTCCTGGGGGTAACCCAACTAAAGCACAAGTTCCACCTCGTCGTAGCGTTCCCAAGGCTTGACGAAAAGCAGCAGTAGAAACAGCGGTGACTAAAGCACCATGCGCCCCCCCAATTTTCTCTTGTACCACCGTGGCGGGGTCTTCTTTGGTCACATTCACCGTAAGTTCTGCCCCCAATTGCTTGGCTAACTCCAGCTTCTGATCACTGGTGTCTAAGGCGACAACATGGAGTGCCAAAGCTTTGGCATATTGGACAGCAATGTGACCTAAGCCACCAATACCAGAAATCACCACCCATTCTCCGGGTTTAGTATTAGTTTCTTTCAAACCCTTGTAGGTGGTTACCCCAGCGCAGAGAATGGGACTAGCATCAGCAAAATCAACGCCATCGGGGATAGGACTTACATAGTCAGCCGGCGCCACCATATACTCCGCATAACCTCCATTGACAGAGTACCCTGTGTTTTCTTGATCAGGACATAGGGTTTCCCAACCCGTGAAGCAATATTCGCAATGTCCACAGGCACTATGCAGCCAAGGAACCCCGACGCGATCGCCTTCTTTATATAACGTTACGCCAGAACCCACAGCGGCGATATAACCCGCCCCCTCATGTCCAGGGATAAAAGGCAGATTAGGCTTTATGGGCCAATCCCCATCAGCCGCATGTAAATCAGTATGGCAGACACCACAGGTAACGGTACGGATTAAGACTTGTCCGGCTTTGGGTTCTGGAATAGGAACCTCTTCAATCGATAGGGGTTCGCCAAATTTATGCACCACGGCGGCTTTCATCGTATTTGCCATAACCTTTATCCTTAATCGTTGGATTTTCTTGGCTTGATTCTATGTTCCCCTCCCCTGGGATTGCACCCTCGAAAGGAGGATATATATCCAATGTGCAGGGGGGGCTACAGGTGACTTATCAATATCAATTTATTTTACAAAATTGGGACGAAACATAATAAAACTGTGGACTCCTTTAACATCAACTTGTCCTTTGAGAGAATAGCCAAATTGTTTATATAATCCCACATTTTGCGGATTGGATGTTTCTAAATACACACCCGTGGCGATCTTATGTGCTTCTGAACGCCTGTGCAACGCATTCAGCAAAGCACCACCGTATCCTCTCCCCTGAAAATAGGGATGTACACCCAACAGAAGCAGGTAGTAATGAGGCTGGGGGGGATGGTATTGTTCAAAAACCCTCAAGCTTTGCCATAAGTGCCATGCCACAAAAGGACTGATCCCAAAACTCACCTTTAATAACCACCGAATCTGCGCCCAAAGCGGAACGTGAAGTTCGGGTTCCTGGAAAACAGCAACACCAATAATTTGCTCGTTTTTCTGAACAGTCAATACCTGTTGCTTGGCTGTAGATTGAAGTGCCAGCCCACTTTGAAATATAAAGCGCAGGCGGCGATGAAGTTCTTCTCCTGTGGCGTTGCAAATTTGGCTAAGACCCGACCCTTTCTCAAAGGCAAGGGCAAGGAGTTCAGCAATTTCATCAAGTTGGGAAGTTTCTAATTGATGAGTTTTAATGTTATCAATTTTGTCATTTAGCATTAATCGCATCGCCAAATCTTAATTGTTTTATCCGCACTGCCACTGACAATAATTTGCCCATCTAAACTGATTGCAATTGTATGTACAGCAGCCGTATGTCCTTTGAGGGTGCGGAGTTTCTGCCCTTTTCTAAGCTGCCACAGTTTAATCGTTTTGTCGGTGCTACCACTGACAAGAATCTGTCCATCAGGACTAAATGCCACCGCATTGACCATATCATGATGCCCTTTCAAAGTTCGCAGTATCCGCCCACTACTGAGTTGCCAGATTTTAATCGTTCCATCGGCACTCCCACTGGCAAGAATCTGCCCATCGGAACTAAATGCTACCCCATTTACAGCATCATGATGACCGATAAGCGTATGAAGTTCCCGCGCCTTTCCCACCTGCCATAACTTAATCGTTTTATCAGTGCTACAACTGGCGAGAATCTTGCCATTTGGACTAATAGCAACTCCATTGACTCCAGCATTATGACCCTTAAAGGTGCGTAATTCTCGTCCTTTCGGCAGAGACCAAAGTTTAATGGTTTTATCATCGCTACCACTGGCAAGTAGCTTACCATCTGGACTAATTGTTACCGACTTAACCCCAGCAAATAGACCCGAATGTCCGATTAATGTTTGCTTTTCATTCCCGGTACTGAGTTGCCAAATCTTAATCGTTTTATCATTTCCCCCACTCACCAATGTTTGCCCATCGGCACTAATTGCAATAGATTGAACATAGCCAAACCTACCGACATGTCCTTTGAGAGTGCGTTGTTCCTTTCCTGTTTGCACATCCCATAGTTTAATCGTTCCATCTGTGCTACCACTCACGATAGTTTGCCTGTCTGGACTAATCGCAACGGCGTAGACAAAGTAAGTATGACCTTTCAGGGTATGAACACAACGCCAGTTCTGTTGGAGTGGCTGCAAGACTACATTTTGCAACTTGCTAATGCAGAAAAGCACATCTTGATACTCTCGTAGATCTTGCTGTTGCCAATACAGACTAGCCGCTTGATTAAGATCCGCGATCGCTTGTCGGTGTTCGCCCAGTTGAGAATAAGCCAGTCCGCGATATTTATAGGCTTTAACTAAATCAAAATCCAGCCATATAGCTTTGCTAAAATAGTCAATCGCTTGCTGATATTGACAGCCCTTTGCCAGTTCCATCCCCCACTGGTAATAGGTTGTCGCATCCACATCTTGGTTAGCCTCTGGCTGAGGTAATACCGGAGTGTATGACTTCAGATTTTGGTAAGCGTCATTTATTTTTTTAAGTTCCTCTTGCCCTTGGGCTTGTCGTTGCGGATCATCAGGAAAGCGATCCGGATGCCAATATCTAGCTAATTCCCGATAGGCTTGTTTAATCTCTGCTAAAGACGCGCCCGGTTGCAGTCCCAAAATTACATAATACTGATTAAGCTGATCCATTAAACTTATGAATTATCTGAATTATAAATTATGAATTTCTTCCCCGTTTCCTAACGAATGAAAAATGATGATCTTATTGATACCGCCAAATCTTAATTGTGCCATCGCGACTCCCACTAATAATCATCTGCCCATCTTGACTCAACGCAATAGAATTCACATCCTTGGTATGTTCCGCTAGCGTCGCCGCCACCTTACCACCGTGCAAATCCCATAACTTAATTGTGGCATCAGCGCTACCACTGACGAGAATTCGTCCATTATGACTAAATCTTACACTTCGTACCCAATCCCCATGTCCTCTGAGGGTAGCGAGGAGTTTACCGTTCCCTAAATGCCATAATTTAATCGTCGTATCACTGCTACCACTGGCGAGTATTTTCCCCTGGGGGTCAATCGCCACCGAATTGACATCCCGTTCGTGACCTGTAAACCTGTTTACCAGTTCACTATTATCCAGACGCCATAACTTCACCGTATTATCACTACTCCCACTAGCCAGGAATTGCCCATCGGGGCTAAAGGTGACTGAATTAATCCCCCGTGAATCACTGAGGGTGTAGAGTAAATTGCCAGTATCAATCTGCCATACTTTAATAACTTGGCGATCGCTACCACTAGCCAAAAATTTCCCATCGGGACTAATCGCTAGACATATCGATACTCTCGCATCGGAATAATCCGCGATCGTGCAGCTTAAAGACGCTGATTGCCACTGCCATAATTCAATGGTGTCATCCACACTAGCACTAGCAAGAATTTTACCATCAGGACTAAACGCCACCGACAACACAGGTTTGGTATGTTTTGTCAGCGTATGCAACAATTCCCCTGTTTGAAGATTCCACAATTTAACCGTTTTATCGAAACTTCCACTCGCCAGACATTGTTGATCAGGACTAATCGCCACGGAACAAACCGAACTTGAATGACCGATGAGAGTATGAATACATTTCCAGGTATTTTTAGGAGGAATGAGTTGAGTAATAGCAGGTATCGCCAAGGTTTTTAGTGCGGCAAAATAGCGGGGAGATGTCGTCGTTGAATCATGGTTTAAATCTTGGAAAACATCTTGTGCCTTTTGATAACGTCGTCGGATGGCACGTTGCAACAATTTATCGAGAATTTGACTTAATTCAGGACTAATGGACGTGGTTAAATAATCTCGCCACACCCAATCCCCCTCATTCACACAATAGAGTTCTAGGGGATGGCGTCGAGTCAACAGATGAATACAAGTTACACCCAAACTATACAAATCACTAGCAAAAAACGCTTGACCCAACGCCTGTTCCGGTGCAGCATAGCCATAATTTGCTCTCGTTGGGTTTCGTTCCAAGAGCCCAACCTACAAATTTGACATGCACCCGATCGCTCTTGGTTTAACTCTGGGTGTTATCTTGTAACCAAGTGGTTAAATCGGTAAAATCAGTAAATGTCAGGACAGCATCGGCTAACGCTTCTAATTGCCCAGAGGATAATTGACGGAGGCGGGTTTGCATTTCCGGCGCGATCGCTCCGATACGACGTTCTAATAAACGCAAGATTAATCCAATTTCTCCTTCTTGTTTACCTTGCTGTCTCCCTTGTTCTAAACCTTGCTGTCTCCCTTGTTCTAAACCTTTCAAAATAGCGCCCTGTTGATCTTCCAGAAACATCTGCTGCTTTTCTAGCGTTTCCAACTCTTCCAGACTTAAGTTGGCTTGATTAGCAATTCTAAACGCTTTCTGAATAGCAGCAACTTCATCCATTGTTTCCGGCACACTGTCTAAGTTGCTCGTTTGTTTCATGAAATAAATCCATTTATCGGTTAATGTTTCCAATTCATTTAAATCTTTTTGAAAATTCGGCAATTCTACAAAAACCAATTCTAGAGGATGTTCCGGATATATGAATAAATCCTCCATGTCGGCAAAAGTAAATCGGGAAATGACTTTATTTCGATGGGGAAACATCTGAAAGTCTGTAATTGTCAAAGCAATGACAGGATTCAGTCTAGAGTATCCTTCCCCAGATTTAAGTTGAGTTGCAAAGGTTTTAGCGGCATTGAATACAACTCGTTTATCAAAGGCGACGACATTTAAGACTTGCATTTCAATGATCACGATTTTATTTCCAGTAATTTTCGCCTTAACATCCAGAAATGTATCTTTTAGACCAGGAATACTCGGCGGTAAATACGGATCAATAATTTCCAAGTCCTCGATGGTGGAATTGCCTTCGTATAGAAGCGCATTTAAAAAACTAATGAGGATGTCTTTACTATCCGTAGAGCCGAATATTTTTTTGAAGGCAAAGTCTGTTTTTGGGTTAATGAAAGTCATATATAGCACCTAATTTATTTCTTAAGATACAGATTACCATGGGGAGCAGCGAATAAAATAGTTTACCAATTATGGAGGTTGGCTATAGACTAAGAGGGGACGATAAAATATTGTATTATGTTCTCAAGTTATTAGCAGATAGAACGGCGATCGCGGCGCAAGGTTGACTGGACTGGAGTTCAGGCGCGATCGCACTCCTCAAGCCTACGCCATATCTTGATTGTCTTGTCGCTACTCCCACTAATCAATTGCTGTCCATCGGGACTGAAAACCACTGATGTCACTGCACCCGCATGTTCCGATAAAGTGCTAATTAACTCCCCATCCTCCAGATTCCATAGTTTCAGGGTTTGGTCACAACTTCCACTGATCAAGGTTTTTCCATCCCGACTAAAGGCAAGACAGCGAACCTCATCAGTATGTCCTTTTAAGGTATACCTTTCCTGTCCAGTTCTCATGTCCCATAATTTAATTGTACAGTCTGCACTTCCACTAGCCAGCCATTGTCCATCGGGGCTAAATATGACCGCATAAATCCCACCTTGATGTCCGTTGAGTGTGATCGTATCGTTGCGAACAGAGGAACGGACATCCCAGAGTTTAATCATGCCATCCCGACTCCCACTGGCAAGAATTTGCCCATCCCGACTAAAGGCTACGGTATGAACTTTTTCCCCATGTCCTTTAAAAATGCGTTTTTGGGCTAAAGTATTGGCATCCCAAAGCTTAACAGTACAGTCAGCACTCCCACTCGCCAAGGTTAAGCCATCGGGACTAAAGGCGACGGCGAGAAAATAGTAAAAATAGCCCTTTAAACTGCGTTTTTGCTCTCCGGTGCGAGTATCCCACAGCTTAATCGTATGATCTGCACTACCACTGGCTAAGGTTTGTTCGTGAGGATTAAAGGCGATGGATAAAACCGGGTGGGAATGTCCTTTGAGAATCAGGTGTTTTTGTCCCGTGTGAATATCCCACAATTGGATTGTATTGTTAATCGTGTTAGTGGCAATAATTTGCCCATCTGGATGAAGAGTCAGAGTGGTAATGGGCGCTAAATTTCCGGTGAGGGTGTTGACACATTGCCATCGGGAAATGTTGTCTGGTAAAAGCAGTTCGACTTCTACAGCAGACTGAATCCTGGGAGAATTGGAGTTAATCGGTTCTGGGATTGGGAATTGTGCGATCGCAGCGTGTAATTCGGTAATCTGGGATTTGAGGGAGTCTGAGTTTGTAACTTGTTGTTGGAGTTGTGCGATCGCAGCGTGTAATTCGGTAATCTGGGATTTGAGGGAGTCTGAGTTTGTAGCTTGTTGTTGGAGTTGTGCGATCGCGGTTTGTGTCTGTTGATGAGTATTCTGATAAAATCGCCCTCGATTAGCTAGATTCAATCCCAGAGTAATCGTAATCGGTGCGGCGGCGTAAACCGCCTGTTGAGTTGCGGCGGTGATAACCGTTCCCAAGGCTGAACCAGCGAGGAAAAGGTATTCAGTAATCTTTAGCCAGTGGCGGTTACTCATAGCGGGTGCAACGGGAATATGGGTTGCGGGATTAGGTAAAAGGGTAGCCTAATTTTCACCACATCTGGCGCAATCAAGGCGGGAATATTTTGTTTTTTGTGTAGGGGCGGGTTTGACTACTATCATTTTTGACCTCACCCAAATGCGACTAAACCCGCCCTAACCGTCGCGCGATCGCGTCATAGTTATAGAGTCCATTCTGGAGATTAGTACGAGTGGTGATTGACCAAGCCAGAACCGAACCGAGTTGCAACTCATACGCGAAAGCATACGCTAGAGAGGTTTTCCCAGAACCCGGACGTCCAGTAACAAGGAGGAGACGACGCAGATAAATGGCAGCATTTACTCAGTTGACGACCTAAAATAGTGGACGAGATTTTAAGGCTAAATTGGGCGCACCGACGTGCGCCCCTACCAGTAATGTTCAAAAACAAATGACCAATGCTTCTTAAAGTGCTTGCGCCCTTAACCACGCTACTGGTAAATAAAGCAACTTCCGCCCCTTAGACACATAAGCCCGTTGCGTAAACACATCATAATTATTACGCTCAATTACATCTAAAATCCCCTGATACAGCATCGTAGCCGCCCAGACGGGCCAACGCGCATCCCGACTCAGCGCCCCAATACCCTTTTCTGCGTAAGTATAAAACTTACGCGCCCGTTGAATTTGGAAGCGCATCAATTCCTGCCAGCGCTCGTCAACAACTCCCTTAAATAAATCATCTTCGGTATAATTAAATAGCGCCAATTCATCTAATGGCAGATAAATTCGACCCCTTTGTGCATCTTCGCCAACATCGCGCAGGATATTTGTCAACTGTTTAGCAATTCCTAACGCGATCGCTTCCTCTACTGGATTCGTCTCAAATTGACCATTCCAGGACGTTTGACTCCAAGCCAAGTCAAATCCTAGCACTGGACTCGTCATTAACCCCACCGTACCCGCCACACGATAGCAGTACAGCTGAAGTTCTTCAAAGGTTTCATAACGGCTGCGGAATAAGTCCATCCGTTGACCCGCGATCATATCCCGAAACGGTTGAATATCCATCGGGAATCGTTGCAACGTATCCACTAACGCCACATCCGCGTCCTCGATTGGCTGTCCCGCAAAAACCGATTCTAACTGCTGTTCCCAGCGTTCCAAGGTTTCCGGCGTCGTTAAACGGGCTTGGGGACCATCAACCAGTTCATCGGTTCGCCGACACCAGAAATAGATTGCCCATATCGCACGACGCTTTTCTTCTGGCATAAGTAAGGTAGCCAGATAAAACGTTTTGGCGTATTTGGCTGTAATCTGACGGCAGATTTCATAAGCCTCAGATTCAGAAACCAGCTTTCTCATGGGCGGAGATTTAGGCAATTGAAGCATTCGTTGCAGGCAATCGGTTGGGGGTTAAGGAGTCGATCCTGGATTGAGTCATAAAAGTCAAACGTCATGTTCCAGATGTGCCATGGCACGTCTGTACATAAATCCTCGGCTATTTAAGGACTGCTCGGTTTCATCCCTCGGATGAATCACGAGGGCTTTCACCTTCGCTTTTGTGTAAAGACAGATCGTGGAGTTAGGATGAGCAAGTTTCCTCTCAACCCGCCCCGACAACGAAATCTTGGGTATCCCCGTCCTCCACGAAGTAGGGCGGGGAGGGATAGCGGGTGGAGTGAGGGGTTCGATGCCCCGAACACTACCAATTTTTAAGCCACGCATAAACCATTAGATCTCCGAATTAACTCCATCTTTTTGGGTGAAAATAAACCAATTCGCTTCCACTGCCAGTCGTAGACAGCAAATACTTTCACTTTTGGTGAATAACCTCCCACGTAGCCCATATAACTGACTCCAGATTTCTCGGCTCTAACTAAGTCAGCAACACGAAAACCTTTAACTGTTCCGTGGATACCTTTTGGTTTTCTAATTCCTGCCTTACTGGTAATCTCAAAATGCAGTTGGCGACGGAAGAATCCGTATTCTTTTCCCCGCTTAATAGCACCAGGGCGGGTGATGATTTTGAAGGGAGAGGAAGTGACGTTGACGTTACCCTTCCAAACGTAGCCGTGAGAGTTAGAACCAGTAAAGCGAACATACTTGATAAAGTATCCGCACGCTAGCGCCACTCCATCGACGGCGTGGGTGTCTGGTTTAGCAACGGACTTGTTCTTCTTGTCCTTGTCTAGTCCGAGTTGAGTTCGGATTTGAGAGGTTCCATTCCCGTCCTCGTGCCAGCCATGCCGGACGTAGACGGGAGCCATCTTCTCCATCTGGGATATTGCCCAGTTTTGTCCAACCATGACGGGGGAGAATCCCTTGCCTGATTTGGCTTTCTTCCGTTTGGTTTGGTCTACATCGGCTTTAACGCGCTCGTAACCAATGGCAGTTATCGGAAATATCTTCGTCACTTCAGTGACTACCCTTAGCTCCAGTTGTCTCGAAGCTCTGATGGATGGAGGTAATTTACATTGCTTGCGGTTGTCGAACCGACACTGGCGATGATTGCGCTGTTTAAATGAAACCTTACGGGTAATCCTCCTACCCCGCCGAGAACGACGAAGGGTGGCTCTGGTTTTCATCCGTTCCTTGACACGACCGAAAGGGAGGATCAGATGTAATTGCAGTAGAGTACTACGGGCAGATTGAACGCCAACTCCGGAATAGGATTTACCGGGGTCTACCCCAACAGCAATCGGTTGCACTGCCTCTGCCGATGGTGCGGTGAGCTGAACGTAGTAGACACCGAGGTCTGACCATTTCCCGACAGCTTTGCCTTCTTTTACCCACCGTCTAGCCCTAGACGCTTTGGTAGGCATCAGTGGTTTTCCTTCTTTGCTAACTACTGGAACACGATTCATAGGAGATAATCCACTCGTGCAATGTTTACGTCCCTTAAGGCATTAGTAGGGGTGTGTCCTGGCATCACCCAGCGTAAGCGAGATTCCTAGACCTACATTTAAACCCGAACTAGGGAAGTGTTCGGAAGTGTTGCCCCTACTAACTCATGCCCTATTCATGACTTCCTGCCAGGTTCCCTCTGGCAATCCCCGTCCTCACGAAGTAGGGCAGGGTTCATGAACCTCTTTACTGTCCACCTGCTTAAACACCCTTTGACTTAACCCTCCTGACTCATGGCGTCTGACAATCACCTGCGATGTCAGCTTACCAGAAAGTACGGCACCCTCCATACTGGCAAGGTAACGTTGCATGGTGTAATCGCCAGTCAGATAAAAATTGGCGATGGGCGTTTCTTGGGAAGGGCGATGGGCTTGTCGTCCCGGAATGGCTTTGTAAACTGAACGTGGGGTTTTGACGATGTGATACTTGAGCAACTGGGCAGGGGTATCACTATCAAAATGTTTGGGGAAGAGTTTCTTAAGTTCTGCCAACGTCGCCTCAACAATATCCTGATCGGATTTACCAATCCAATCTTTAGCCGGGGCGAGGACTAATTCCAGCATAGAACGGTCAGGGTTGGCATATTCCCGACAGGTATTGCTCATGTCAGCATAAACTGACAAAAGCGGCGATCGCGAAAACAGGAGATGGTCAATATCTGTTAATTTCCGGTCAAACCACAGATGTAGGTTAATCACCGGAACCCCTTCTAACCCCTCTAGCTTATTGAAAAATTCCATCTTTCGCCAGGATTGAGGCATGATTAACTTTAAGGGATCTACAGGCATTGCCGAGACATAAGCATCCGCCGTCAGCACTTCGTCCCCATTTTCACCCCGAATCAAAAATCCCTGTACCGTCTGATCCGGATTGAGTAAAAATTCCTTCACCGGAGCATTTAATCGCACTTCCCCACCCCTTGCCGTAATATAGTCTACCAAGGGTTTACAGAGGCGCTCCGTTGGGGCACCATCCAGGAATGCCATTTTTGACCCATTCTTTTCCTGGAGAAAGCGATTCAGCGCGGTCAACACCACGGTTGCCGAAATTTCATCAGGGTTGATAAAATTAAGGGCTTTCGCCATGGCGATAAAGACTTCCTTTTCTACCCGTGGCGGTACGTTTTGGCGCCCTAACCACTCGGAGAAGGAATACTTGTCCATCTGTTCAACATACTTCTGACCATTGATAATGGCTGGAATCAAACCCAAGCCAAACCGGATCTTCTCCGACCAGGTCAGCATATCGTTATTCCGTAGAATCGCAATAATTCCGTTAATCGGCGCTGGTAAATCCGGGAAATCAAACCGAGAGTAGGTGCCCGGTTTCTCTGGCTGATTGAAAATCATGGTATGGTCTTTCCACTGTAGCCGATCCTCAATATCTAGCTCCTTAAACAGCCGTAGCATATTGGGATAGGCACCGAAGAAGATATGTAATCCGGTTTCGTACCAGTCCCCATCTTCGTCTTGCCAAGCGGCAACTTTTCCGCCGAGAACGTCCCGACGTTCTAGAACAATAGGGGTGTGACCTGCATCCGTGAGATATTTGGCACAGGAAAGTCCAGCTAAACCCGCTCCAGCGATCGCAACTCGCATCTGATAGTAATACTCTTTAGTTAGGTGCTTGTCGGTGTAATCTGGATTTCATTATACTTTGCAATCCGTTACATTTGGTAAAAACTGTTGCCGACTTCATAGAATTAGCTCCAGGGGCTGTGGGGGCTGTGGGGCTAAAGGGGCTGTGGGGCTGTGGGGCTAAAGGGGCTGTGGAGAAAAATCTGCTATCTTTAGACCGCAACCTCTGGGGATGGGGAAACCCAACCCTAGGCTCAAGGAAACCTGGCGCGTGAATTTTGAGTTAACTTCCTACCCCATCTCCCCCATCTCCCCCACCCCTGTTCCCCGTGTCATCAATGATGAACAAACCGACTCAGCTAATCTACCCTACCGTCGATCTATTCTTGTATGATCTGCGCGATAGTTTCGGTCACTCTCTACCCGAACTAAATCAACACCGCCAACAGTTTTGGCAAAAAATCGATCCCAGCTTAGACAATGACCAACTCAGCAAATTAGCCGCCCTAGAAAATCCCGAAGCTGATTATGTTCAACTCTTGGTTAAGGCATTTGAATCTCCCTTAGATGGATACTATCGGGTGCTACAACTTGGGGATATTTACGCCCTGCAAGTCAATTGTTCGGGAGACTATAAAGATGCTGAAACCAAACAACCTAATGATGCAACCCAATGCATTGAAACCTTAAGCAAACTCAAGAAAATTATTGCTTCTCACATTAATCATCAGTTTAATACGTGGGAACTGCTCCCCACTAAGCAAGGCACAATTGGTCAAACTTGGCTAGTGTCTGTACAAATTGCTGATAGTAATCAAGATCCCAAACAATTGGCTAAAGACTGTTATGAACAGCTCACCCCCAATCCTAAATGGATTCCTGAATTTAGAGAACAAGGACGATTGTTGGGAGCAAGGGTATTTGAATATTGGCATTCTCCCGATAATTGGCAGCAAGACTGGACGTCTTTTAGTCAAGAAAACTATCATTTGATAATCTGTATGTTTCCGGCTGGGAAAAAAGTTACAGAAATTCGGCAAAATATGTATGATATTCACTTAGATTTAATCCGCTTATTTAGCTATCGCCATAAAATTATTTGGGCATACTGGCAAAGTCGCTGCCGTACCCAAGAGTTAAAACTTCAGTCTTATGAAATTAGAAGTTTAGTTGCCAGTGTCCGTACCTTGCCAAATCCGATTCCTGCCCAAGGCTTGAATTTAAAAGAACTTCAATCAACCTTAATCCAGACTTTACCCACATTATCGGATTATGCCATGAATTTAAATGACCTAGAGTATTATATGACAACGATTCAGAGAAATTTAGAAAATTATCAAAAGCGGATTCAAAAGCTAGAACGAGAAACAAGCAGCTATTTGAAATTTTTGAACCACTTTAGTGAAGTGGCAAATGAAAAATATCTGCAACAAGTTGCCACGGATGGCGCGACATTTCGTCCAGGATTGCCATTGATGGAAAATTTGATTCGGACGATTGGTAGCGTAAGTGGTATTGAACAAACAAAGAGTAATCGCATGTTAAATACGACAGTCGCTTTAATTGGTATCGGATTGATTGTCAGCAGTATTGCTGCGACGGTTTTGGTCGAACAACTGCCCCCCGCCAAAGATACACCCTTCTTTTTCACGACTGTATTTTGGGGAAGTATTAGCACAGGGGTGATAGCTGTGGTGATTGCTTTTATCCTTCTGTTTCGCGATCGCCGTTAAATAGTTTTTAACGAATGACAAATGACAAATGACAAATGCATATTTAGCTAATCAGTGGTTGCAGCAGGGAATTGAATACTTTAAGATTGGGCGCTACGGGGAATCGATCGCGAGTTTTGATCAGGCTGCCCAATTACACCCCGATATGCCGGAGGTGTGGTTCCATTGGGGAAATACTTTGTTTCATTTGGGATGGTTTGACGCGGCGTTGACGCACTATGAGAAGGCGATTACGTTGAAACCAGATTACTCAGAAGCCTGGTTTAATAAAGGAAATATCCTGTTTAAATTAGGACGCCTAGAGGACGCTTTAGTGAGCTATAACCAAGCGACGCAATTTAATCCTGATTTGGCAGTAGCTTGGGGAAATCGGGCAAGTACGCTGTATAACTTGGGACAGTATGAGGAGGCTTTAGCTAGTTGCAAACAAGCAACTAGCTGTCAACCGGATTACGTGCAAGCCTGGTATATGCAAGGGTTGGTGTTGATGAATGGGGGACGGAAAGAGGAGGCTTTGGCTAGCTTTAACCAAGCCATAAGTTTAAATCCTCATTATCTGGACGCTTGGAAAAATAAAGGTTGGGTACTGTTTAATTTAAACCGTTATACTGAGGCGTTAGACAGTTGGCAACAAGCGGTTTCGCTACAGCCCAATGATTACGAGGTGTGGTTTCAGCAAGGGAATACGTTGTATCGACTAGAACGTTTAGAAGACGCTTTAGCGAGTTATGAGAAAGCGGTTACATTAAAACCAAATGCCCCAGAAGCATGGAACAATCTGGGATTGGTTCTGTTTCATTTAACTCGCTATGCCGAAGCCTTGACAAGCTGCGAAAAGGCAACTAAATTACAACCCAATTACCCAGAAGCTTGGTTTCATCGCGGTAATGCCCTATTTAGCTTAGGACGTTTAGAGGATGCGATCGCGTCTTATGATCAAACTTTGCAGCTTAAACCCGATGATTACGCCGCCTGGGGCAATCGGGGCAGTGCATTATATAATTTGGGACGGTATCGGGAAGCGGTTTCGAGTTGCCAGAATGCTACCTATTTCAATCCTGATTATGCTGAGGCGTGGTACATGCAGGGAATGGCGCTGATGCAGGGAGAACAACCCAACGCCGCGATCGCCTGTTTGGATAAAGCGACAACCCTAAAACCCGACTATGCCCAAGCCTGGTTTTATCGGGGTTCTATGTTATTTCAACTAGGGCATTTAGCAGACGCGATCGCTAATTGTCAGCAAGCGACGACAATTCAACCCGACTATGTAGATGCTTGGTATATTCAAGGTACTGCCTTAATGCAGTTAGAACGTCCCCAAGAGGCGATCGCCTGTTTGGATCGCGTGGTTGAATCCTACCCTGATCGCCCGGAGGCTTGGAAACATCGGGGAACGGTTTTGTGTCAGTTGGAACGCTTAGAGGAAGCGATTAACAGTTTTGATCGGGCAATTACCCTCAAACCGGACTATTTCCAGGCGTGGTATAATAAAGGGTTAATCCTAATGCATTTAGACCGCCCAGAAGCTGCCATTACCACCTTTGATAACGCCCTAGAACTCCAACCGAAACTTTACCCCGCCTGGGTAAATCGAGGCAATCTATTATTAAATGAAGGGCGCTGGGAAGCTGCGATCGCGAGTTATGATCAAGCCTTAGCCATTCAACCAAATTTTGCTGAAGCCTGGGCGAATCGAGGGATTGCCCTAGAAAGCGTCGGACGCTACCAAGACGCCTTAGAGAGTTATGATAAAGCCTTAGCTCTACAATCTGATCATCCCCAAACCTGGAATCATCACGGAGTTACCCTAATCCAGTTAGGACGTCATCAGGAAGCTTTAATCAGTTTCAGCCACGCCTTAGATCATCAGCCAGATAACCCAGAAACCTGGAATAATCGCGGCTTAGCCTTAGATAATTTAATGCGGTATGAAGAAGCAATGGTTTGTTTTGAACAAGCAATTGAATTAAAATCTGATTATGCCCAAGCCTGGAACAATCGCGGGTTAGCGTTAAGGAATTTAGGACGAGAAGACGAAGCCATTCTTTCCTTTGATCAGGCATTAGAATTAAAACCAGACTATCCAGAAGCGTGGAATAATCGCGGGTTAGCCTTACGGAATTTAGGCAGAGAAGACGAAGCCATCGCGAGTTTTGAACAAGCAAATAAGTAGGTGGGGACAATTACAGTTAACGGTGAGTAACTCGCTCCCTTGAGAATCTAGCTGCGTTTATGTAAGGGTTTGAGAGCTATTTACAAAACTTAATATAGGTAAACTTATGGCTACCGACCTACTTGTGAAGGATTAGATAAGTTTTTAGTGTATAATCAATAGTTAAAACCTCATGTTTTGAGCAAAACGATGAGATTTATAAATCCCAAAACTGATTACGCCTTCAAGAAAATATTTGGTTCCGCTGAAAGCAAAGACATTTTAATTAGTTTTCTCAATGCCTTGATTTATAACGGCAACTCTACCATTGAAGATTTAGAAATCATCAATCCCAACTTACCACCGAAAGTTGAGGGATTAAAAGATACTTACCTTGATGTCAAAGCTAAACTGAAAAACGGCACACTGGTGATCATTGAAATGCAAGTGCTGAATGTGCAATCCTTTGGGAAGAGAGTCTTGTTCAACGCCGCCAAAACCTATGCCTTTCAACTGCAAAAAGGAGAAGGCTACCGAATGCTTAAACCAGTCATTGCTCTAACCCTGACTGATTTTGAGATGTTCCCTGGTCGCCATCAGTTTACCTCCCGCTTCGTTTATCGAGAAGTATCCGATGGCTATGTTTATCCCGAAAACGACATTGAACTGATTTTTGTTGAATTACCCAAATTTACCAAAGAAATTGAAGAACTAGAAACGATTACTGATAAATGGATTTACTTTATCAAATCAGCGCGATCGCTCGATGAAGTTCCCACAAATATGGACAATATTCCGGAACTCCACCGCGCCTTTGAAATTGCCAATCAAGCCAACCTAACCCTCGAAGAACTAGAAGATTTGGAGCGTCGAGAAATGTTTATTTATGATCAGCAAGGAGCGGTTGCTCTAGGTCGTGAAGAAGGTCGTGAAGAAGGTCGTCAAGAAGGTAAAAAAGAAGGTCGTCAAGAAGGTCGTCAAGAAGGTAAAAAAGAAGAACAACGGGCTATTGCTAAAAAGCTACTTACCCTACTGGATGACGAAGCGATCGCGCTAACAACGGGATTAAGTATGGAAGCCGTTCGAGAACTGCGCGAGAAAGAGTCTGAGAATTTGTAGAACTAATTAAGAATTCAAAAAATCGGCATCAATTTCGGGTAAAGAAGGATTGATACTAATTCCAGAACCGAGTTCAAATCCGGCTGGGGTAGTTAGCCGAGGGCTAATTTGGCAATACCAGTGAACCTGCGGTTCTTCTGCTTTGTAACGGGCAGCGGTATTAATAACATAATTATAATCAGGGTCATTTAGCTTTTTGTATAAGCGAGTCAGGACATTTTGGAGAATTAAAGCAAAATGTGCTTTTTCTATAGCGGAGATACTACCAAAATCTGCCTCATGTTCTTTTGGCATAATCCAAATTTCAAAAGGTACATCAGCGGCAAAAGGCACAAAAGCCAGAAACGATTCATTTTCGGCAATCACTCGTCTGCCGTGATGCCGTTCAAACTCTAAAATATCGCAATACACACACCGTTGCCATTGATCATAGTATCGCTGGGCTTCTTGTTCTCGCCAACGGATGTTTTGAGGAACCATACCTGTGACAATCATTTGAGAATGAGGATGACTCAACGATGCACCCGCTTTCATCCCATGATTGCGAAAAATAATTGCCATCATGTTTTTATGGACTTGCATGAGTGAGACGTAGCGCTTGTGATAGGTCTCAATCACAGTTTCTACGTCCTCAATTGACATTGTGGCAATATCTTGATAGTGATCAGGACTTTCAATAATCACTTCATGTTGACCATAACCAGGTATCATTAAATAAATCCCTTTCTGAGATCGAGCTCTATCTTCACTGGGAATTAATGCCGGAAACTTATTCAGTACGACCCTTGTTTGCCAACCTTTGTGGTGTCGGCTGGGCATCTCCAGAACAATCGACTCAGATTTATGTTCATTGCCGGGACAAAAGGGACAATCTTGGGGTTTAATACCTAAAGATGGTTTTTGGCGACTCTTTTGCTGAAAATCCTGGGGACGCTTACGGCGACTAGGTGCATAAATCACCCATTCTTGCGTTACCTTGTTGAGTCGGATTTGTCCGGATTGCATACTATCTAGACCCTATAATGTACTTTAATAATCGTTGTCCTATAGTTATCGATAGTCGTTCTGAGCGGAATTTTGTCTGATGTCAACTCATCCATTTCGTCTATCTTTCATCATTCAGACCTCATTTGTCTGATGTCAACTCATCCGTTGCGTCCATCATTCACTATTCATCATTCAGACAATGTACATCGGCTTTCTTAACCCCCAGGGCAACTTTGACCCAGATGATAGGTATATTACAGAACATCCCGATTTTGGTGGTCAACTGGTTTACGTCAAGCAAGTCGCCCTCGCGATCGCGGCGCAGGGACACAGGGTTGATATTCTCACCCGTCAAATCATCGATCCAGAGTGGGAGGGGTTTGCTGAACCCTTTGATGCGTATCCCGGTGTAGAAAATGTCCGGATTGTCCGCTTACCCGCCGGACCCCAGGAATTTTTACGCAAAGAGTTACTCTGGACTCATCTGGTTCGAGATTGGGTGCCCAATATTCTGAAATTTTATCAAGAACAGGGGGAAATTCCGGACATCATGACCGCCCACTATGCAGATGGGGGACTCGCGGGTCTATTAATTGAAGACCAAACAGGCGTACCCTTCACGTTTACCGCCCATTCCCTTGGCGCCCAGAAGATGGACAAATTAAACGTGACGCCAGAAAATTTGGCACAAATGAACGAGTATTACTTCTTTGGACGCCGCCTAGTAGTCGAACGCCTCAGCATGAATCACTCGGCACTCAACATTACCAACACTCGCCAAGAACGCTTCAACCAATATAGTCATCCGGCTTATCAAGACGCCGTTGATGTCCATAATGATGCTCGCTTTGCGGTCATTCCACCGGGAGTAGACCCCGCTATGTTTAGTGCTGAGGTTCGCTCCCCCAACGAAGATGCTACATACCAGTTAGTTAAAGATAAATTAGCGCGGGATCTTGCTGAGTCGCGGCGCGATTTACCCGTGATTTTGGCATCGAGTCGATTAGATCCCAAAAAGAACCTCTTGGGACTTGTCCAAGCTTTTGCTTACAGTCCAACCTTGCAAGAACGAGCCAATATTGTGTTAATTACGGCGGGGTTGGATAATCCCCTACACGAGAAGGTGAAGGATGAACAAACAGAACAAAAGGTAATATCACCAATCCGGGAAGTGGTGAATGACCATAACTTATGGGGCAAAATTAGCGCCTTTTGCGTCCCCGATCAACCCGCCCTAGCCGCAACCTATCGCTTTTTAGCCCAGCGCCGCTCGGTATTTGCCCTACCCTCTCTGTTTGAACCCTTTGGTTTAGCGCCCTTAGAAGCCGCCGCCGCTGGATTACCGGTCGTCGTTACCCAGAATGGGGGAATTACAGAAAGCTTGCATACAGACAATCAAGACTATGGCGTTTTTATTGACCCCGATGATCCGGCGGATATGGCGCGAGGATTGGAGCGGTTAATCTGTAATCAACCCGAATGGCAGAGTTTTTCTCAACGTACTCAGCAACTGGTATTAAATCACTATACTTGGGAGAGTACGGCTCAAGGCTATTTAAACCAAATTGAGCAGATTTTATCGTCACCCAAAACCAATCGTCTAGTACCGCGACTCCCGATTCATCCGTTCTTAGGTAATCCCCAACCGGAAAATGATGTTTCGTTGGCTCAATTGAGTCAACTCTACTTTAGCAAATAGCCAGTTTCATAGTTGCGCTTGGGTGCTAAAAATTCGATGAAGCCGAGCTGTAGGGGCGGGTTTTATTGATAACATTTCGGCACAAACCAATAACTAAACTAAACCCGCCCTTGGGGGAGAAAAACTACTATTAAGAACTGCAACTTGATATGAGTAGTGTTCAAAGTTTATATCCCCCTTATTTAGGGGGACTTTGAAATCATTTCTTGTTCCGCTCTAATCACCAATCATCGCCGCTAGAGGTAGAATCGCGGCAATTCTCTCTGTGGAAATAGTACCCAGAGAACTTAACGCCACATTAAATAACCGTCCCGGTTTCAAGTCATCTTTGACCAAATTCCAGAGGCGTTGCACCTCTTCAGTGTGCAATCGGTCATCTTCGGTTAACGCCAACAATACCTGACGCCGCAGAAACTGCCCTTCTTCAGATAGCAAATATTGTAATCCCAGTTGAGCTGTGGGTAGCAAATCAAACTTGTCATCAGATCGCGCGATCGCAATCATATTCTCCAACCGTTGCCATTGGAATCTACCATCCTTAAACAACACCTCAATTAACCGCCGCCGCATGGCTGGCGACTCACCTTTGAGTAGACGTTTGGCGATGTAAGGATAAGACACCTCAACGATTTTGAAATCTGGATTCAGGGTTAACGCCAACCCTTCCTGAGTCACCAACGACCGAATAATTAGGGCAAACTTGGCTGGAACTCGGAACGGATAGTCAAACATTAACTCGGAAAAACTATCCGTAATCGTTTTAAAATTGAAGTCCCGTACACTTTGACCCACCGCATCTCCCAGCACTCGTTCTATGGCGGGAATAATCGGTGTGATATCTGTCTCCGGTGTTAAAAAGCCCAGTATGACAAACTTTTTCGCTAACTCAACATAATCCTTATTGATTAAATCAATAACCGCACTTACGATAGTTTCTTTCGTTTCTTCCTCCAACTGATCCATCATGCCAAAGTCAATGTAAGCCATGCGACCATCGGGCATAGCAAACAAGTTACCGGGATGGGGATCAGCGTGGAAAAAGCCGTGTTCTAAGAGTTGACGCAAACCCGCTATGACGCCAGTTTGAATAATTTGGTCAGCATCAAGTCCAGCCGTGCAAAGACTTTTCGTATCGGTTAACTTACACCCATTAATCCACTCTAAGGTTAAAAGCCGATGGTTACTGTACATCCAATAAATGGTCGGCACTTTAACACTGGGATCATCGCGGAAGTTACTGGCAAATAGTTCTGCATGGCGACCTTCGTTGACATAATCAATTTCTTCAAACAACTTAATGCCAAATTCATCGACAATCAACGTCAAATCATGACCCAAATTTAGGGGGAGCCATCGGGATAACCAACCGGCTGACTTCCGCATTAAATACAGATCCAGCGTGAGTAACTTAAGTAGGTTAGGACGCTGAACTTTAACTGCTACCTCTTCCCCGGTATGGAGATAAGCATGATAAACTTGACCGAGACTTGCCGCAGCGATTGGATCTGAAGAAATTTGGCGATAGACTTCACTCACCGGACGATCTAACTCTGACTCGATAATCGCGAAGGCGGTTTCATTGTCAAAGGGCGGGAGTTGGTCTTGTAGCTTAATCAATTCTTCTAAAAAATCTTTGCGAACTAAATCCGGGCGCGTGGATAAAGCTTGTCCCACTTTAATAAACGTCGGACCAAGGCGAGTCAGGATCTGTCGCAGTTGAGTAGCGCGTTTAAACCGATTCCGCTCAACTTGGTTACGCCACTCGTCCCACTTGAGACCAAGAATAAACTGCACAAAGTTCCAGATAATCCTTAACGCCCGCCAGAGAACCACCCAAGGGCGATAGCGGTATTTAGCTGCGATCGCGTCGGGATCATAGCGTCGTCGGGGTTTAATCTGCTCGGCTTCAAGATAATCAACTTCAATGTATTGCTGACTCACAGCGACTTATAGCCTCTCACGTAACGAACTAGAAAAGTTTATTTATTTTTTTATCGTTTTGTTAAGTATATTCTAAGTGATCCTACTTAGTCCAGACCACAACAAGGAAATTGAACCAAAAATAAGCCAACGCGATCGCACCCCACCCAAAACGCAAGCAATTTCCCCTCTGCGTCCTGGAGCGCTACCCTCTGCGTCCTGGAGCGTTACCCTATAAACATTACCGAATTCACCCCTAACTCTCAAACAATGATCACCTCAACAATTCCCGCAACTCACACCAAACCCATCTCCCTAGACGACTGGATTGAAAATCCCCCAAATAGTACAGAATGGGTCAATGGAGAATTAATCCAAAAAAATGGCATGACACTCAAACATAGTCGAATTCAATCCAAACTTTCCTCTTACTGGAGAACCCATAAAGACTCCAGTGAACTAGGTGGAGAAATCTATACAGAAGCACCTTGTCGCACCAATAAACAAGGGCGTTGTCCCGATGTCGCCTATCTTCCCCCAGAACTCGTTACCCAATATGGTGATGCGAAAGTCCTCCCCCAAAGTTTTCCCCTGAGTTCAGAAATCGTTTCCCCCACTGATTTAGCTGAAGATGTGATTATCAAAGCCCAAGAATATTTACAATCAGGAGGTGAGGAAGTTTGGTTAGTCTTTCCAGAAAGCAGTTGGATTATTATCGCCACTCACAACCAGAGATTGGTGTTTACTTCTGGGGAAGTGGTAAGTACACAAACTGTTTTACCCGGTTTCAGTATAACCGTTGATGAACTATTAGCCTAGAATGACTCAAATATTTTCTATTTCAGTGTTGACAAATGCCATGGTTTTGTGGGAGACTTACTTCATAATGGGAAAATGTGCCAGCCTATAGGGTCGATTTGGAGACAGATACAAGACCAAGCAATAGTATTAGCAAGGATAATTGAATTCCGTTTAATGCTCCTGTAGGGGCGACCCGCTGGTACAAATCAACAACGGAGTCCACTAAATTGCCTCGGGTCGCCCAAGACGCCAGGGAAAATAATAAACACCTGAATAGCGCTCATTGTCCTAGCCTTGAACAATGTATCTCAATCAGAAGCGAGCATCAGAACCAGTCAAAAATGTGAATGCGATACATTCTCTTCGGAACAGGCTCCGCCAACGCGCCAAGATAAACCCATTCGAGTTATCCTCCAGTTCAGGTGATGTTCAGGGTTCAATTATCCTGATGCAGCATTATTCGGAGGGCGCACATCTTTTTCCCCTACAGTTTCTGGATATAAAACCCCTTATGTATTACAGCAATTGATCAATCACTAGCTAAGTGAGTCGGCTTTTGACTGGTTGCGATCGCGAACCGGGGTTACGCCCACTGATGCTCTAGCTCATAGACAACAAAGCTTTGGAATTCCGGTGCATTAGCAGAACCCAAAGACTTTTTGGAGAGTTGCCGCCAACCGCCAAGTTTGAATTCTTGTTCAGCAATCCGTGGGGACATTTTGTGTTCATCGCCAGAACCCGTCATTAGGTCATTATACGTTGCTCGGAGTTCGTCGATTGCGACTTCAATACAATTCCTTTCCATGGCGTAGTCAACAACATACCTATACCAAATCCAGAGTGCCTGTTGCCGACGCCGTTCAAATTCCAATGCCACAGGCGGAATCTCCCCTGAACGTTTATAATTTTCTACCTCAGCCGCCGTTGTCAAAATATACCCATTCGCGATGTAGATAAGTTCAGCGTTAGCAATCCGTACTGCATCAGTTTCATCGCAGTAATCTGGGCAAAATTCATCCCCGACAATGAAAACGCCATCTTTTTTTAGCACCTGCTTGGCGTGAATTAAATAGTTTGACGGCAAATGGTGGTGAGCGCCCCAAGAGAGGATTATATCTACGGGTTCGTTCCACTCTTCAAAGGGACAGTTGAATACTTTAGCATTAGTGTTAGCGAGACGACGTTCTAATTTAACCACAATATCAGGTTCTGCTTCTGCCGCGATCAGTTCGATTTCCGAGAACTGCTTGAGCAACCTTGACGCAAAATAGCCAGTACCACAGCCAACATCAAGCAGACGAACGGGTGGTTCTAGGCGTTGGCAATGTTGTTTAACCAGTCTCATGATGTAGGTGTCACCTTCAGCAATTTGAGGATGACCTTTACGCATCAATTTTGCAATATCTCCTTCCGCAAAGTTGACCATCATTGGGTAATTATCAGTAACAAAAACAGACATCTACAAACTCCTGTAATAGGAGTAAATATATTAACCTGGGTTCGGCATAGGCAAGAAAACACATTTGTCCTGGCTAGACTATAGGCATAGGGATGAAGCGGCTTGAAACAAACAGATCCTTTCCACTCCTTATCGCAATGCATTGGCTTTCCCTTGTCCAATTCTGATTTTTTGCCAGAATTGGGTTCCCCCTTTAACGATAGCATTGAACCCATACATCACGCGACCTTTGAGACCAGCAAGGAAAAAGTAATTGAAGGAACCGACGGGTAACTTGGCAATTATTTCTTGAGCCAACGCTTTCTTATCACCGGGACCTCGTAAACGAAATTGCGTTGCATTGGTAGCACCATAAACAATACGCAGCCAGAGGCGAGGCTGTAAGAAAAAGTAGTTCCACAATGGAGGTTTGCAACCGATTATATCAGCCAGATCATCCATGTAACTATGATAATCAACTAAGCTGCGGATGCGAAGGGCATTATGTTCAAACTGGTTTAAATAGTTCTCTCGATCTATCGATGCTATTTGCTCCATTTCCGCCGCCGGAAGCGTTTTTTCCCCAGTACAAATCAAAGCAAACAATCTGGCTTGCATTTCCATAATCGGAAACTGACTTCCGAACCCCGGACGTGCCCAGCCAATCCAAGCGATTTTGTCTCGATACTGGGGATGAAATATATGTTTGTAAAGGCTCCGGGGGTCAGTTTGCTTCAGTTCATCGGGAAGGAAAGGTACATAGTTTTTGTAGCCCGTAGAAAATACTACCGCATCTAAATTTTGCAGAGTTTTCCCATCAGCCGTGAGCAAGGTTCTGCCACCATCTTTTACCGTGGTTATTTCACCAACGACATCACACCCATGCTCCACAATTGCCTTGGGTAAGGCGAATGTTTTAGTTCCGTATGTTCCCCACACTCCGTTTCTGCACTTAACTTTCTGATTCAGGGTAACGGCAGTTTGATCAACGGGATTGTTGTAACTTAACCACTGTCGCAGGATAATTTTACTCAAGGTATGTCCATAGTCTCTGGGTAAGCCGTATATGCCCCGATTGCTAGCGATGTCGTTGGCGCGATTATTTCTATGGCGAGGTACAACAAACCCGGTTGAATGGCGTAGACTAACCCAGCAATTCTGGGCGACACGAGATAGTTCTAAGGCTACATCTGAACCGGATTCACCGCCGCCAACGACTAATATATTTTTGCCCGCAAAGCCCTCAGCATTATGATAGTCTTGGGAATGGGAAAATTCTACCTCCGTTAAGAATTCTTTCCATTTTGGATAATTCGGGATACTATTGTTACCAATCGCCAATGCCACTCGTTTTGAAACTAAAGTCTCTCCAGATGCCAATTGAACGTGCCATCCTTGGTTTTCTTCCTGCTCCGCCAGGGCTACAACTTTGGCGTTGAACCGAATTTTCTCTAACACACCAAACTGTTTGGCATATCGTTTCCAATAGTCAACCGCTTCATTCTTTGTCCAGAATTCGTGCTGTTTTCCATCACCAATCCAGAAGTCGGAAAACATACTATAGGTGCAAGACGAGGTTAGAACTAAACTGTCGTAGGTTTTCGCAAAAACGCCGCCTACATCCTCGGCTTGCTCTAAACAGACAACGTCGCGCACCCCTTGTTCGAGTAATTCCTTGGTTGTCACTAGACCTCCGGGTCCGGCTCCAATCACAATGCAATCTAACATATAATTTTTAGGAATTAAATATACAATATACCTTATATTAGAATTTCTATCCAGTTTTTTGTATAGAAAAAAATTATTAAATAATCTTTTACTAATAATTTTTTTAAATAAAAAAAAGCGTGATTGTCTGGGAGGATATTGAGAGAAAGTTAAAATCGATAGTTTAGCGTTGAAAGGAAAAAAGAAACTATGACGACAAACCAAATTGATGCCGCTCGTCAACGGACAGTGAATTGGTACTACCAGGATGTCTGGGGTTGGCAGCCTGAAGAGATTCCTCCAGTAGAAGTACATGCCACTTTTCTCAAGGCTCAACTCATTGCCGCTAATGGCGACGGGACACTGACGAATGAAGAAAGACAGTGGGCGCTGGGTCGGGCGGCGGCTTGTGGATACCGAGAAGAGCTACTGCAAGAATTAGAAACCTATCCGGCAAATGAAGATATAGTAGAGGTACTTTCTCAAACTCAGACAACCAATAAATCTCGCCAAGCTGTAATCTACTTTACGATTAAAGTTTCTGCAGCTGATGGCGTTTATCACGACAAAGAAAAAAAGGTTGTCCGTCAAGCGGCTGCGGCTCTAGGGATTGCTGAAGACGTAGTAGAAGAAATTGAAAAACTGTGTGCCGAAGAAGAACGTCTGAAACAACAACGTATTCAGTTATTGTTCCCTGATGGCAGTCCCGTGCATGACTAGAGGTTTGTACAGACGTTGGATGTAACGTTTCTAGCAAAGAAAGGGATAATTGTATTATTTTTAATTATCCTGTAGGGGCGACCCGCTGGCACACTCAATTTACTTGGGTCGCCCGCCCTTCACTAAGGGCAAATGATAAACACCTGAATAGCGCTCATTGTCCTAAGCAAGGACAAGGTTTAGGCATCAGTTAAAGCATCAGAACCAGTCAAAAATGTGAATGCGATACATTCTCTTCGGAACAGGCTCCGCCAACGCGCTTTGATAAACCCATCCCAGTTATCGTCTCCTGAAGAAGATTTTCAGCATTCAAAAAACAAACGCGATCGCACCCCACCCAAAACGCAAGCAATTTCCCCTCTGCGAACCTCTGCGCTACCCTCTGCGACCCTCTGCGTTTCCCGATAAAATCATCGAATTCACCCCTAACTCCCAAACAATGACGACAAGATGAGAGGGCGCACGTCTATGCGCCCCTACCGTTGACCAATGACAAATCAAGACGATTTCGCTTCTAGGCTTTCTAGGCGGCTTTTAAGTTCCTGATTTTCTTGCTTAATCTGGTCAAGTTCTTCGCGTAGCTGTTTAATCGCTTTGTCTGAACCCACCTGCTTCTGCACCGTTTGCATCGCCTCTTCCGCCCGCCGACGCACACGCCCATCCGGTGTTTGATCACACAGCGATCGCAAAACCCCAATCGCTTTAACAGTCTCCATTTGGGCTAAAGCAGAAACCACAGCCACTTGAGTCAGGAAGAACGATTCCCCAGATAACGCCTCTAACGCCTCCACTATCTCCTCTAGCTTATTCGGGGTTTGACCCGTGGAAATCGTACCTAAAGCCCGAATTGACGCCAATCGCAAGGGTTGAGGAATACCGGGCTTAGTGTACTCCATAATTAGATCTAGCGCCTGGGGTGAAGACTTCATCTGACTCAATCCCGCGATCGCACCCGAACGCACCACTTCATTCCAACCCGCACGTTCATTCAGGATCGTTGTCAAAAGTTGCAGCACCTCATCTGCTTTATCTTTCATACTCCCAGACGCCAGTTTACCCAGCACCTTCGCCGCCGATGCTTCCACGTAATAGCTAGCATCTCCCCCTTCTAACAGATGCTTTAAAGCTTCATAACTTTCTACCGTTTTCACCTGACTCAAGGCTTCAACCACGGATCGCCGCACCCGTGCATCTTTATCCTGCAATCCAGCAACTAAAGCAACAGAGGCTTGATCTAGTTTGACTTTTGCTAATTGTTTGGCGACTTCCACACGCACACCCCAGAAGGGATCATCTGTTAGGGCTTCTGCTAACGCTTGAACCACTTCTAATCCCCCCTTCTTCACTAACGCTTGGGCGGCGTAAATCCGGGAAACGGGGTCAGGGTCAAATTTAAGTTGGGCTTTTAGTTCGGCTAACGGATACTCTAGAGTCACCGTTTTTAAGTAATTGTTCCCCGCATCAAAACTAATAAACTGGGGCTTTTTCTCCAAGGGGAAATAGAAACTCTGTTCCCGTTCATGAATGCGAACCTTAAACGTTTTCAGAGGGGAATCAGCATCAGTGTAACCAAAGGCGATGGGAATTTTCAGGTCAAATCGCTCATTCTTGCTACCATTTTGACTCTCTTTCACTTGAGTTTGCACAACCGTGACTTTCGCCAACTGGCTGTCAGCGTCCCAGGTGTAGCTAACTTTATAGTCGGGATGACCCCCTCGGAAGACATATTGATCGAACAGAAATAGAAGATTTCGACCCGTAGCTTTCTCAATTGCCCGTAATAGATCAACAGTTTCTACGGTATTATGAGCATTATCTTGGACAAAGGTTTGAATCGTCTTCCAGAATAACTCATCCCCCAATTCTGCCCGGATTATATGATAAACACAAGCCCCTTTTTCATAAAGGTGGCGGTCATACAATTCAATGGCTTCTCGATAAATATGGGTAACAATCGGGCGGCGATAGCGGGAGGTGTCTTCGTGTATGTAGGTGCGGGCTTCATTAAGTAGGTAATACGCCGCATCATCTTTCCCATACTCCTGTTCAGTCCACAGAACTTCCGTATAGGATGCCATTCCTTCCTTAATCCAAGCATGAGACCAATGCTTGATCACCACCAAGTCACCAAACCATTGATGTGCTAATTCGTGGGCGACTAAGCTTTCGGTACGCAGACTATCAAGCGCCGCCCGTTCATCGAGTAAGCAGCGATCCGTAAGTAGGGTGGTGGAGGTGTTTTCCATCCCACCAAAGATAAAGTCATCAACACAGACTTGGGCGTATTTAGGATAAGGATAGGGATAGCCAAAGACATGACTAAAGAATTCCATCATCTGGGGCGTTTTCCCCATACTGCGCCGCCCATCCTCTTCGCGTCCTTTTTCGACATAATAGGTAACAGGTTTTCCTTGCCATTGATCACGAATTTCGGCAAAGTCCCCTACCGCCAGAGTCATCAAATAGGTAGGATGAACATGGTTTTGTAACCAGTGATAGGTTGTGCGATCGCCCTCTTCTTGAGTTCCAATCAGTTCCCCGTTGGATATGGCGATTAGGGGTTTAGGAACCGTGACACGCAGTTCAGAACTCGCTAATTGACCCGGATAATCGAAACAGGGGAACCAGAAGCGGGAGTCTTCATCTTCGCCCTGTGTCCACACCTGGGTGGGTTTGTTGGGGTAATCTTGGCTGGGAGTAATGAAATAGATACCCCGTTGCGGATGTTCAACATGGTACGCGATCGCGATTTTTACCTCTTTCCCCGCTTCAGTCGGGTTGCGAAGCTGGATCTGTAGTTGTTCCCCGTCACAGTCAAAGGGTTGAGATTCACCATCAATCTGCACCGATTCAATCGTCAGGTTCACCGCATCCAGGACAAACTGACGGATATCATTCCGCACTGGCGTTAGGGTAATGGTACAATTCCCTTCTAAGCGCTGCTTGGGGATATCCAAGACCAAATCCAGGAAAATATGATTAACTTGTCCCGGGCGATCGGGGTTATAGTGGGGTCTAGCACCGGGTAATTCAAAGGACTTGTGACCGTTTTGATCCGAATCAAAATAAGACTGTGCCATGAATGTGTCAAACGTTAACAGAACAACTACAAGGATCTCTTCCTTCCAGGTTAGCTTGTCTCCCCTTCTGTCGGTCAATGCGAATTAAGGTTCTAACGGGGAACTCTCTTAATCTTAAGCAATCATGGCTCAAAAAATAAGTTTTCGTAGGGTGGGTTAGGCGGTGTTTTTCTCAGGACAATAACTATTTAATGAAATATCCGCCGTAACCCACCACTATTCACGGGAGCGTCTATCATTTACCCTACCTTATATAGCAATAGACACATCGATTAGGACGTTCGGCACCATTGTAGAGACGCGCCATGGCGCGTCTCTACATAAATGATGGGTTAATACGTTCCCCTTTTAAGCGGAAACAATGTAATCCGAATCAATCACACTCACTTTATTCTCATCCACTAATGCTTGATAAACCATAGCCGCCACCTCCCCACGAGTAGCCGCTTTGGTTGGATTGAGTTTTTTGACATCAGGGTGATTCACCACAATTTGTTTTTTCGTTGCTGTGACTACTTCCTCCTTACCATAGTCAGGAATATCATCGCTATCCTCGTAAACATTTAAGGCATTATCATCGGATTCTGATAATCCTAATCCATTCACCAAAGACACCAAAACCTGAACCCGTTCTACATTATCTCCCTGGCGGAACATATCACCGGGATAACCAGACAGAAATTCGCCGCGATAGGCTTTTTGAATCACATCCTTTGCCCAAGACTTGTCACTAACATCCAGAAAGTTCTTGGCTTCCCGTTTGGGTTCAGGGTCAAAGGCTTTAACCAATAATGCCGCATATTGGGCGCGGGTCATTTTTTCATTGGGTTTAAATGTACCATCACCAAACCCGCTAATTAAGCCTTTGTTGAGTAATCCTTCAATAAACGGCTTTGCCCAGTGGTTTTGGATATCGGGGAAGATTTTATCATCGGGATTGACGCTAACAATATAGTCTGAGTTAACTTCACTCACCTGATTCGCATCAACCAGCGCCTGATACACCATCGCCGCCACCTCAGCGCGGGTAGCATCTTTTGTCGGGTTAAGTTGTTCCGTCTTGGGATAACTCACCACCATTTTCTTCTTTGTTGCCGTGTTGACTTCATCTTTGGCATAATCTGGAATAGCGTCGCGATCGCTATAGGTACTCAACACTGTCCCATCACTTGCCGATAACCCCAATCCATTAACCAACGAAACAATCACTTGCGCCCGTTGCACATTATCATTGGGTTTAAAGCTATTTTTTGGAAAACCAGATAGGAATTCGCCGCGATAAGCCTGTTGTATCACATCCTTTGCCCAGAAATCAGCGGCAACATCTGTGAAATTTATCCCATCCCGTTTAGCCGAGGGATTAAAGGCTTTCACTAATAGTGCCGCATATTGAGCGCGGGTCATTTTGTCATCGGGCTTAAATGTACCATCTTTAAAGCCGCTAATTAATCCTTTATCAAGTAATCCTTGAATAAAGGGTTTTGCCCAGTGATTTTGAATATCGGAGAAGCTATCCGGTGGTGAATCTCCATTACCACCATTTCCACCGCTATCACCGTTATCACCGTTATCACCGACGATGCTGCCCTCAATTTTAACGGAGCCACTCACTTGATTACTCGTCAACTGATTTCCCCAAGAAACCAGGGTATTCTTGCTGGAGTTGAGAATGGCGAATTTGCCGTTGTTGCGAAAAATATTATTACCTGGTTCTTCTTTGCTACCTAAGTCGGGTTCGGCATTGCCTGTCACGGCTATACCGTATTCTTCATTATCTTCAATCCGGTTATTTCGCAGGATAGGTTTAGCATCTACAGAAACTCCCACTCCGAAGCGGTTTTGAGAAATGATATTATCTACAACTCGCGGCGTCGCATTACCATCAATGCTAATACCGTACCCTGCTTTTTTGCAACTATTATTTTTAATTTCACCTTGAGCATTTTTGGTAAAGGAGATGCCATTACCACCATTATCAATGAAGTTATTATTGACAACGTTAGGTTTGGCTGTTCCTGTGGCTAAAACACCTTCCCGATTACATTGAGTAAAGGTACAGTTGGTTATAGTCGGATCAGTCGATTCAATCCAAATCCCTGTGCCTCGCGTGGCTTTATTCGTCACCGTGACACCGCGCACTTCTGTTGTATCTTCCAGTAAAAGGGTTATATTTTGTTTAGCCAGTGTGGGGCTAATATACTCGCCATTCCCTTCAATTACAATACCACTGCCTTTATTCCCTTCATTGCCTACCAGTTTGACCCCAGATGGGACTTGCAGTGGGAAAATCTCGCCGCTAGTCGCATTATAGGTTCCCGCCGCCAGTTGGATGGTTGTATCGGCTTGGGCTTGTTGCAGGGCTTTGGACAGGGTTTTCCAGGGAGCAGATTGGTCACCCGCCGCGCCATCGTTTCCAGTAGCCGGATTAACGTAAAGAGTTTGAGCCATAATCTAATCTTTCTATCGAAACAATAATGAGAGTATTGACTTGAGATAATGGTGAATGTTTCCCAGCCTAGGCTCAACTCAGGGCAAAAATCATCCTTCATTAGGGTGAAATCTAGCTACTGGAAGTTACCTCGACTCAGATTTTACACCATTAAGAGCAAATGTACTAATATGAATCGCTATGGCGTCTAAGCTCTTTTTCAATAATTTCTTTAACAAACTCTGGAATCTCTTTATCCAATTTGATAGCTTGTTGCTTTAGTCTTTCATAGATGTCTATCTCATCCCCTTGCCAAAGAAGGTCAAGTCTTCTGACTTGTCGCATGTCGCATCGCAATATTAACCCGGTTCTACCCGAAACCCTAGAAAATCTAACATTACTGATATCTCCAAACTTATAAGCTGCTATTTTCCTACCATCACTTCCTGTAACCCGAAAAGTTTTTAATGGTATTCCTAGCTCTCGGACATCTCTAGCTGCTCTAGGAGGATGATTATAACCATAAGTTTCTTTGAGTTCTTCAGTTGTTACAAAGCCATACTGCATAATGTGATCAATAACCGCTCTAGGTCTTTTGGCTGTTACTGACTGACAAATTTTTATAAAATCGTCAGGTAACTGTTGAGAATTATCCATGTTGCTATAGAAGAGTCAATTGCTTAGGAAATCCAAGAATATAATTTTCTACTTCGGGTGAGCAATCTCCGAGTAAAGTGGGTGACAAATATAGTGACTCTACTGTTATTTCCTGTTTGCCTAAAAGTGTTGCCTGCGATGAACGTCCCACCTCGATTTGAATTTTCTTAAGACCCAGATATTCCGGTAGTTTATTACCAAATATTTTACTACCTCGTTTACCATCGTAACTAATTGCAAATTTTATTGCTTTTCTGTTTAATACTTCAATAGCGGAAACAAACTCATCAAAACTAATCCCAGAGCAGTATCTAGAGTCTCTATTCCCACATACTCCTTGGTAGGGAGGGTCCATGTAGACAAAATCAGTATTGTCAACCTTGGCTAAAACATCTTTATAATCGAGAGCCGTAAAGAAACATTTATTTTTTAGCAAATGAGAAACTCCTTCAATATTCTGTCGCATTTTTTCAGGGCGGGTACCTTTCCTGCGCTTATCTGGGCTTTGATTAAATAAACCATGGCTATTGTATCGGACAGAACCTTTTACACATCGGGAGAGCAGATAGAGGAACAACAAAGGGTCAGATGTTTTATTAAATTCATCTCTAATCTTATAATAGTGTTCTACCGAGTTCCCATGTTGCTCATTCCATATTTTTGTATAGAAATCTGCTATTTGAGTAGGCTGTTCAACAATCAACTCTAGTAACTTAATTAAAGGTCGATTCAAATCATTAATCCAAAAATTTTGACTAACCTGCCGTGCCGCAGCAGCGATACTAATCGCAGCAGTTCCTGAAAATGGCTCTACTAACCTTCCTATGTTCTTAGGCAGAAACCTGAGAATGTCTGAGGCAAGATTCCTTTTACTTCCCTGATACTGGATTGGATGCGGAAGATTAGCCATCTTAATCTAAGGATAAATGCGTAAGTACACTGCAGCAGTAATTTATACCTATCTCTATACTAATTAAGTTTACCACTGGCAGAGGGATTAAAATCCACCGGGAAGGTACTGCCCCTTCTACCTCTGTGTTATCAGCACAGCGCCTCACTTTTCGGCTTCCGGTGGATAGAGGAAGATGGAGGAATTGAACCCCTACGACATCGCTGCCGTACCACGGTTTTCAAGACCGCTTGCCGTCCATTCACCGGCATCTTCCATTCAAGGGTGTCTGACGGGACTTGAACCCGCTATTGACTTGTTCCACAAACAAGCGCCGCGACCGCTTTGGCTTCAGACACCATCATGGATCTGGCGGGGGTCGAACCCGCAACCTCCTGTGTGCAAAACAGGCGTTCTCCCTATCCTTGACGCAATATCTCCCGCACTTCCCCTAAAATCTGTCCCAATCTATTTTGACCACTGCTATCTTTACCGCACCCCCAGTAGTAATCTATGGGAGAATTCTCCACAATTAACTCATCTCCTGTCGCCAAAAGTATCTCGCGGATCTCGGCATTTGTTTTAAACTTTTGCAATACTCCCCGCTTCATGATTTCATCCTTGACTTGTTCCCAATCGCTACGGAGAGGATGTTCCCGACTTCTGCCCATTTTGGCAGCTTCCTTGGGTGTTTTTACCTCGCGGATTTTGTCGAACCAAGGATGATCTGTATCGACGAATTTCTGTGCCTGGAAGTAATGTTCACTCGTTGCCCACCAATAACCATCTAACTCGAAACCATGGTGAGAGAAGTTGGAAAAGCAACCGTAGGGTTTTTCGCGGGTGCTGTAGAAGTAGACAGGCATACTTTAAATTGGTATTTTTGTACTATTTTAGTCCAATATTTGTAATTTTGCGATCGCCCTCTCGTACTAAGTATGTAAGCTCTTAGAAGTCAGGACACGCAAGGCGCGATCGCACATTCTTCTGATGCTAGGATGAATTAATCTGTTTGTAGTAAGCGCTTTAGCGCTTCTTCTGGCACGCTTCGTGCCTACTACGAACGAACCCCCGAAAACTATGTCCTCGCCACGTTCTCTGAGAATTGAACTTACTGTTTCTATCTCCAATCCCAACTTACTCGAAGGTCTAGAAACCTGGTTGCGCTTGGGTTTAATCAGCGATGCCCAAGTTAAGCAATTAAGTCGAATCTCTCTGTCTTGTCGCGTACCTCAACCAGAGATTGCGCCGCTTCCATCTCGTCCTCAAGTTACCTCTCCCCCGAAGGTGAAAACTCAGGTAGAGGAACCCGTTCCTACGGTGTCACCCTTATCCGGCGTCTGGCAGTCATGGCAAGAAGAATTGAGTGTACGCTGGCTGCTGTTTCTGGGTGTCTTTCTGGTTGTTGTCTCTTCCGGTGTCCTCGCCGCAACTCAATGGCAGACTTTTCCCCCAGCGGGACAGTATGGTGTGTTATGGGCATATACCGTTGTCTTTTGGGGCATTAGCCTTTGGGCGGGAAAGCGTTCTAACTTAAAGTTAACCTCTCAAACCTTGCAACTGATTTCCCTACTTTTAGTCCCGGTTAATTTTTGGGCAATGGATAGCTTTGGGTTATGGCGTCATCCCTGGGAATGGATTGTTGTTGGTGTTGCGGCTTTAAGCCTAACCGGGATTACGGTTATCAATCAATCTATCCAAACCAACTCATTCCGCCTTACCTCCCGCGCTTCTCTAATTTTATGGTTGAGTTATCTACACTGGGGTTGGAATTGGGCAGAGGTTCCATTAGTCGCTGTTTATTTAGGCGTCATCGGAACCGCAATTTTCCTCCCCTCCACCTTTGCAATCCCCCGCGCTTCCCCATCTGTGCCTAATCATGCCCCTACAGGCAGTTTAGTGGTGATTTATGCCCTAACGGTGTTGTTAGGACGGGCGATTTTCGTGATAAATGTGCCAATTGCCCAACTTGGTTTGGCGATGGGAATCTGTGGTTGGTTGTTGGCGCGACAGGGAAAGCCTCCAGCCGTCTCACCAGAGTCTGTTTCCTCCTTTAGTACAAAACTCTGGGATGGAATTGGCGGCGGGTTATTGCTGATGGGTTGGTTGGTTTCGGTAGGAGAAGCAATTCCTTGGCAAGCTACGGCGGTTAGTGGGTTGGCGATTTGGTTTTTCGCCCAGCGCTTACAGTATTCTCGGCGACGTCGGGATTTAGCTGCCATTTTTATTATTAGTTTGCAAACGCTGTTTTTACTATGGCGATTAATCCCGTTGGCGGTACAAGAAGATGTAATTACATTCCTCTCTCAACAGTTTGGTTTAGTCGTCGAAGCTTGGTGGGGTGTCGCCCTGTTTCCCTACGTTATTTTCTGGGTGGGCTTGACAGATTGGCTGTATCGTAAGTCGAACCCTAAATTAGCCCGTTTTGGGGAAGGACTCACATTAGGATTGGGTGTGATGTTAACGGTAATCAGTACCCTGAATCCGACGACGCGATCGCTCAATCTATTACTCTCCACCATAACCCTTGCCATTGTTACCCATCGCCGCCCTCCTCTGCGCCCTCCTCTGGTTTATCTTACCCATATCGCCGGATTATAGAAACGCCTTATATCCCACATCCTTTTAGGTGTGGGATATAAGGCGGGTCATCGGAGGTACTCCAGATGACCAAACTATCTGGTCTTCTGATTTTCAATGTAACGCTTAACCGTCTCACTACTGACATTTCCCGCCGTTGAACAAAAAAAGCTTCTAGTCCACATACTTGGAAGCTTTTTTAAATGGGGGAATTAAGGCAAGGAGCCAATATTCCAGAAAACACTTAAGAGTAAGTAGGCAACGTACCGAACACGCCAAGAGACTGGCGCGTCACGTTTGCAAGTTTAACGACTTAGTAGCCTATGTAGACTTAAGGGTAGCAAATTTACTCAAAAATCACTGTCTGGCAAAGTCGATAGCTGATGCTAGTTGGTATCAGTTCAGACAGTGGTTAGAACACTTTGCTAAAAAGTTGGGAAGACTGGCTATTGCCGTTCCACCCCAGTATACAAGCCAGGAATGTAGTCAGTGTAAGGTAATTGTGAAAAAGTCCCTTAGCACCAGGACTCACGTTTGTTTGTGTGGGTTGATTCTGCAAAGAGATTGGAATGCGGCTATCAATATTTTGCTCAAGGCAAAATCTAGGGATGGGCAATCCCGAAGTAACGCTACAGGAGTTGGAGCCTCTACGCTACTTGGCGCAAGCCTGGTAGAGCAAGTTCTGACGATGAATGTAGAATCCCACGCGCTTTAAGCCGTGGGAGTGTCAATAACCCTCTGTTCGTTTATCGATGGATGGTTTGGGACTATCAGCGAACCCCTCTGGGCAAGTTTATTGTTGGCGCTAATGGTAGGAGAATGGAGTCTAAGTATAAGGCAGGAAGGGCAAACCGTAGAAGCAAATCCCCCATCTCCTGTTCCCCAACAAATCTGGTATCGCAGTTGTTGGCACATTGGTTTTGTCCTCGCTGGAATTAGTTATGTTTTACTGGCTGGGGAGGGATTTCCCCCGCACCCTTGGGGACTTTTATGGTTACTCACCCCATTAACCTTAACTGGAGTTGCCAGTCTTACTCAGCGATCGCGGCGCATTCAGGCTGCTTCGTGGAGTGCGATCGCGTTATTTCTTGCCCAAGGGCTAACCCTATTCATACCGCAGAGTAGGCTGATAGGCTTAGGGATTGCTACGGTTTTAATGTTCCTCAATAGCCGCTATTTACGCCAAACTGTAGCCGCCGCGATTACGATTGGATTTGCCCTCAGTTTTTTGGCTGCATGGCTTTGGCAAGGAATTCCCGGATTACCCCCCCTATCCGTCGCCGATTGGTATTTGGTTGGCGCGATCGCAATTGTCGGATTATGGCTGCTACGGGCTAGTTTAATTCCCCAGTCTGGTGATTTAGCCGCCTTGTACGCCCAAGCCTCTGAGGTATGGGCAATTGTCCTGTCTGGTACAGAATTAGGATTTCTGACGCTACACATTACCCAGAGTTACATAGAACTGATTCCATCAAGTTGGCAATACTTAACCGCCTCAATTTTAATTGGCGGTGCTATTTGTTTTCGCTGTTGGCGATCGTTCACTGACGTTGGTGTGTATGGCATCAGTTGGGCAATTGAATTAGCGATCGCGAATACCATTGTGTTACAAAATGGTTCATCCTTAACCCTAGCCACCGCTAACATTATCCTGGCACTTTTAACGCTATTCCTCACAGATTGGTGGTTTGCCCGTTTAGAGAGAGACACAGGCGAACTCGTAGAGACGCGCCATGGCGCGTCTAGGGATGCACTGGAGATTTTACCCTTAATTTATGCCCTAATTGGCATTAGTTTACGTTGGACGTATTTCACGCCCTATACTGGGTTACTCACTCTCGGTGCGGCATTAACCGGGATAGGCGTAGGGCGTCGCCGTCTTTCCTGGAAAGGGATCACCTATCTTTCCCTAGCGGGTATTTCCATCGCCTGGTATGAACTGGTAATTTACCAGATGCTGCAAGCGGATGGGGGAAATCCAGGGGATGGCTTTACTATTTTAGGAGTTGTGGCGACTGCGATCGCGGTTATTTATCGAGTGTTGGCTTGGTTTTGGCGATCGCGCGATCGTTCCCAATTTCTCAACCTCAGTATCACTGAAATTAAAATCACCGCCCACATTCACTGGGCAATTGCCAGTTTCCTGATGGTTCTAGCGGCGGGAATGTCTGTGTTAACCACACCAAACCTGAGAACAATCGGACTTGCCATCAGTTGGATACTGGCTATCTATGCGTTATTACAGGGGCGTACCAGAGGACAACAACGCCAGTTATCTCCCTCATCTGCTAACCTCTGGATATACGCCGGATTAACCGAAGTCGCCGCCACTGGTGTTTATGCACGTTTGACATGGACACAGTTGAGTATATTTGACCCCTGGAGAGGGGTAATGGCTTGTTTATTCGCGATCGCTCTTTTTCAACTTCCCTGGCGACGCTGGGGATGGAACGATAAACCTTGGCAACATTACGCCATAATATCTCCTCTGCTAACAGTTTGTCTCAATTATCAAACCCTATCTTCAATTAATTTACTAGCAGTTGCGGGTTTTTATGCCTGGGTTGCCAACCGCCAGTCTAATTTACGTTGGACGTATTTGAGTCTATTTTTCGTTGATTGGGCAATCTGGCGGGTTTTAGTCGATCAACAGCTCACTGAACCCTTGTGGTATGCTGCCATAATTGGCGGTTCTTGCCTCTACATTGCCCAAATTGATCCAGAATTAAGACTCTCCCGAAAACGACAAACTCGTCATTATCTCCGCTTACTGGGTAGTAGCATCATTTGTTTAGCCGCGTTCTTTTTCCCTCAAAATACTGGACTCATTCCAGGAATAATTAGCCTGGTTGCCATATTTGCTGGATTAGGACTGCGAATCAGAGCATTTTTAATGGTTGGCACAGCAACATTTGTGCTAACGGTATTTTACCAGTTAGTTGTTTTGAGTTTTGACTATCCCTTTTCAAAATGGGTCGTTGGCTTAATCGCTGGTATCATTTTTATTAGCATTGCCGCTAATTTTGAACAGCGACGGGAGCAAATTCTGGGCATTTTCCAAAACTGGGCAAACCAATGGCGAGAATGGGAATAGACACAAACAATTTTAGATCCCCCTTCCGTCCCCCTTATAGATCCCCCTTCCGTCCCCCTTA
>NZ_JAVJZI010000275.1:0-6972 GCF_040223135.1 Coleofasciculus sp. G3-WIS-01 | reverse complement strand
ATAAACGGACGTGGAGAGGGTGTAAGACCTCATTTGGAGGCAACCTTCAGCGAAGCGTCAACCCCAATCAGCGACCACCCCGGCTAAAGGTGGCGTGGTGAGGAATCCCCCGCGCTCTTTAGCCGGGGGAGGATGTCAAATGATTCCTAATGCGTGCAGAACTCCTTGACCCGAAAAGTACTCAACGAATAGGGCAATAATGAAGCCTAGCATGGCTAGACGACCATTCCAAATTTCGGCTTGGGGGCTGAAGCCAAATCTCCAAGCATTGCGTTGTTCGGGACTGGTGAGGGTTTCGGGTGCTGGTGTAGTGGGTTGGTTTGTCATACTCTAATTCTCCGTTTAAGTTATCTATGATTGCCTTTGTAAATAAATGTAACGTTAATTGAGGCTAATGTTATCCCTCTTAGGTGAGAAACTTCTGGATTGTTTATCTTTCGGTATCGATGTTAGTAATGCTTCATCCACCTGACTCGCGCTCAAAATTTAGATCCCCCTCGCATCCCCCTTTTTAAGGGGGAGCTTTTATTAAGGAAGGGTTTCAGCCTTCAGTTGACAAAGGCTTTGCGCCCCTACAGTTTCCAGTTGAGAAGAGAATGGTGTCAAATCTGAATTATAGCAGTAGACACATCGATTAGGACAAAGGCACTATTGTAGAGACGCGCCATGGCGCGTCTCTACATAAATGATGTGTCCTAACCCCTACAATTTCCTTCATACTAAAGACAGAAAAAAGGAAAATTTGAGCGCAAGCGTTACCCAACAAACTTAGTAAAACGTTGGGTTTCGTTACCTCAACCCAACCTACTGCCCTTCTACTCAAGGCTTATCCGAGGAGTATTGTAATGATTCCTACTTTTGCTATATTAGTGCGATCGCGCGATCGGTATAGTCGGGTAGATGAGGCGTTTTCCCATCTTGATCCGGAACCGCTTCTACAAAAACATCCTTATACTCCATCTGAACATTGCCAAAAATAGTGGCAAAGGCTACATCAGCAGCATCTCGCCCTATCCCAATCCGAATGAACCCATTACCGGGGGCGAGTCTGGTAGGGTCAAACAAATACCAGCGATCGCCTAAATATGCCTCAAAATAGGCATGGAAATCTTGGGGTTCTAAATTGTAGGCATATCCAGTAACAAATCGAGCCGGAATATTTAACGCCCGACAAAAAGCAATCCCCAAATGGGCAAAATCTCGACAAACTCCCGCTCGTTCTGTTGCGGTATCATAAGCCGAGGTATGTTGATTGGTGCTACCTGACAAATAGGTGACGTTATCGTAAATCCAGTTACAGATAGCCGTAACTCGGGAATAGTCAGGAATCAAATTACCAAACTCATGCTGTGCCAGACGCATAAGCCGATCTGACTCACAGTAACGCGATGGGTAGAGGTAATGTAAGTTTTCTAATGGTAACTTAGCCGGAGGAATTTCCGCAATCGAACTGGGATCTTCATCGCTATAAGATAAATCCACAGTTGCTTGATAGGAAATCTGCAAGTCACTGGGGGATGCATTGATTCGTAGATATCGGTTTTCCATCACAGGAGTAACATACTCCTCATAATTCATGGATGGTTCTATTTGCAAGCTTTCTTGCCGGATTTTTTGATATTTTTTCTCAACAACACTGATATTTAAAATAAGGGTACTGCTTGACGCAACACTATAGTTTAATTTACAGCCCAGCTTGAATTTCATAATCTAAAGGAGAATGAGTTTTGAGTTTTTCTCTAGTAAAGTAAATTTGCCATTATTTGGCATTTATATTAATCTTCCTTAAGTCACATTTTTTTAATCGACAATATCGAGTATAATAATTGCGATAAAAATAGAATTTTTATTGGAAATAACAAACGATAAATAACCAATGACTAATGACGAGCTTAACGTTAACCTGTGCCCACCTACTTCTTAATCTTAAGAAGCTTTATGAGTCGGCTGTTTGGCAGTTGAACCCGAAGAGCGACATTGAGGAGGCTCGGCTAACACCGCGATGATTCCCAGTCTTTTGGTTTCTAGGGTGGTATCGCTAAGCAAATCAACCACCTCTACTCCCAAAATTTCCTGGATTAGCTCTCTCAATAGAGGCTTGATCGCGGCATTCAAATCCGATCGCACCTGCTGGGTTAGGGCTTCCTCTCCCTGGTTAGCGAGTAACTGCTCTGGCTGAGTAACGGCATCTTCCAGAATAAGCGTAACTCTATTGCCTTGAATACTGCTAGTTATTTGGCTCGGTTGATGCCCAAGTTGCTCACGGTACAGTGATTGTACTCCTTGGGAGAGGTTGCGTTCCAACTGCCCACGGGTCGGAAGTGCTTTTTTTGACATAGACGTAACGGACGTAACGTAGAGGACGATAGCGATGAATTAGCTCAGATGGATGCTTGGAAATTAAGCGTATCACAAAATGTCACACTCAAACTCTTGATCGCACAGGTTGCATCTGCTCACGTCCACCAAGTCCTCTGGGAGCATCTGATGAGATGCATTAGTAGCCAAGATATGACCAATGGCGAATCACTATCTAGAGTAACAGTTGTTACAAAATCTTGACATTAGCTTTGTTAACCTAAGTAACAACGCCGAAAAAGGAAGCAAAATGCCGTGGGCTCATCGGTTTGTATTCAGATTATTGAGGGAAATCCCCATTTGCGATCGCTGCTAGGTTGGCACTTGCAGCAGGCGAACTATTGGGTTTATCAATCCGCCACCCTCTATCAAGCCAGAGAGACATTCTACAATCGCCAACCCACTCTCGTCATTCTCGACTCTGACTTGCCCGATGGCGATGGAGTAGAGTTTTGCCGCTGGATTCAGCAGCAGCGACGTTCTTTAATTTTAATGCTGTCTGCCCGTAATCACGAAGCCGATATTGTCCAAGGGTTAAAAGCCGGTGCTGATGATTATCTGACTAAACCCTTTGGGATGCAGGAATTTCTGGCAAGAGTTGAGGCGCTGATTCGACGCATCCGGATGACGGCTGTACCAATGACGCTGGAATATGGTGATCTCAAAATTGATTTAGTCCAGCGCCGAGTTTGTTACCAAGGAGAGTTTGTTGATTTAACTCCTCAGGAATTTAGTTTGCTCTACGTCTTAACCCAAGCTGAAGGACTACCATTGAGTCGTTCTGAATTACTACGTCGGGCGTGGCCCGATGCTATTGACAATCCCCGTACTATTGATACCCATGTCCTCTCATTGCGTAAAAAAATTGAAACTGATCCCCGACAACCGAGTTTAATTCAAACGGTACGGAATGTCGGTTATCGGTTTAATCCAGAGATGCTGGAGAGCAGCCAATCAACTGTAGGAGGACAAGAAAATCATTATCCGACTTCTCGATCCAATGCCGCACCCGTAGCCGCGAGTACAGCTTGGGGGCAATAGTACACAGGTGCAGGGGAAGCAATTTAGAGACGCGATGCAAGAAGCGTCTGGGAGTTAACTGTGCACTAAGTCAGGGCGGGTTTTGAACAAAAGTTATTATCAATAGCTGGCGCGAAATCCCTAAACCCGCCCCTACAACTCACGCGCCATACCCTATGTGCCAAGTGAATAGTTAAAACTCTTCCACCCCCCACTCTTGAGCCGCTTGCGCTTGGGCTTTTACTAAGGAATCTCGTAACAGGTTCCAGTCCATATTAGTCGCTGATGTATCTTGTATGAGCTGACCTGTCTGTAAATACAATATCCGATTACAGAAGAGTTTAGCCATGTCTAACTGATGATTGACCATTAAAACGGTGATCTGATCCTGATCCGCCATGTCAGCCAAGACACCCAGAACATGAGAGGCTGTCCCCGCATCGAGGGCGGATGTGGGTTCATCCAGTAAGATAATTTGGGGTTGACAAATTAAAGCCCGCGCGATCGCAACCAGTTGTCGCTGTCCGACTGAAAGTTGTAATTCGGTGCGTTCCAGCCAATTTTCTGGGATGTGAAGCCGTTCCCCATAGGTTTGAATCCGTTGCGCGATCGCGGATTTTCCTAGCTGCTGTAACACCAATGGATAAGCCAGCGCCTCCCGTACCGTCATTCCCAATAGTTTTGGTTCTTGGGGAACCAGCATAATTTGCCGTCGTAACTGAAGCACAGGAATAGTCTGAATCTCTTGATTATCCAGATAAATCTTACCGCAGGTTGGCTCACTCAATCGGTTCAACAGCCGCAGCAGTGAACTTTTGCCTGCACCAGACGGACCAATTAAGGTTATGCGATCGCCTTTAGCTACCTCAAAAGAAATATCACCCAGAATAGTGGTTCCTGGAATCGCCCCTTTAGCTGATGTGACAAAACTCACTTGCTTCAGTTGGAGTTGAGCAACCGTCGGGGATAATGAATCATCATATACCATGGGCGAGTTCATTCTTAACTATTGTTCTCCTGACTCGTCTACATCTCTAACATTTACCAGTTTGACCGTCGTTTCCGCCCTGGCGATTACATCTTTTGCTAACCGTTCACTAAATCCCACAGTAAACGCGATCGCAAAATAAAATAAATCTTCTTTTCTACCTGTAGCATTGGTTGGGTTCGTATCTAGGGGAACAAGTCCCGAACTAATTAAGGTGTACAGAAAAACACCAAATGATGCCCCAATAATTGGCTTAAATGCTCCAATCAAAAAGGGAATGACTGGATCAAGGATTTCTCGAAACTCTACATCAAACTCCTTAAGCCTAATTAAAATACTGACCACACTCCCCAACGCTCCCGATGCGCCAACCACAAACACACGGAAAATAATTTGAGAATCTTCTGGAGATAAAGAAATCGTTTCCAACCCAAAGGGCAAGGTTATCGTTAATTCTTTATCCGCTTGATTTTGTTCCTCCATTACTTGAAGTTGCGCCTTGACCTGATTATCAAGCGATGTCAAGGTTGATTCAATCTGACTGATTCTTTCTTCCAAGGATAGTTGACGACTTTCTCCAGTCAATGAGCTTAACACTCTTTTAGGTTCCTCCATCCTGGCTAACGCTTGTTCTATTTCCCGGCGTTCATTGCTAATTTTCTCCAAGGATTGACTCACTTGGGATAGTTCAGAGGTTTGTGTTCCGTAATTCAAAAAATACACTGAAGAAATCAGTGCGATCATCCCTGCCATTGAAAAAGGAAAACATAGTCCGATAATGACTTTTGTGGGAACCGAATCTAAATAGTAAATATCGATAAAACTATTAAAAATTGAGCGCCTGAGGATAAGAAAAAAAGATTCGTGTCGGCGGAGCGATCGCAACAGTCTAAGGCGGGTTTGTTTTACCAGAGAAATACTAGCTTTGCCATCCACAACAAATTTAATCGCTGGAATTAAAACATCAATGATACTCGTAAGTTCAAGAACTCTTGGTTCATGTCCTTGGTCAACTTGCTTCTTTTTTATACTCAGTATTTCAAGCCTCTGAATAAAGACTAAAATACTAGAAACTTCGTCAAGAATTTCTTGGCGAACCTTTGGTAATTTATCAGTATTTGTTTGTTTATTGGCTAATTCATTAACTAATTCCATAATTTCTTGCTTTTTGATAGCGAAATTATGCATATAGTCTTGAGTTGAATTCATTCTAGGCTTCCCGATACATCATCGTTCCCAGGCAGAGCATCCCCTAATTTTCAAGGGAGCAAACCTTGACTAAAAACCGTCCAAATTGTCCAACCATCTACGAGTAATAACAATAGCGTCAATCCTAACAAAGTTAGATACATCCAAGGTTGTGCCAATGGACGAATATCGGTGGTATCGATACCTGTGTAAGTTTCTACTAACTTAACTAACCGAGCAAATCCCACCACACGCATGGGTAATAAATACGCCTGCTCCGATGACTTGCTAACAAAATAGTAAACCAATCCCCCTTGTCCCGTTGTCCGCATTTTTAAATCTTTAACATCCGCCCAAGGTAACTCCCAACCCTTACGGAAAAAACGAGGAACCCATTTCGGATAAGTCACCTGAATTTTCTCATCATCCACAATAACTCGTTCACTCAACGCCCCATAAAGCGCTAATAACCCCACACCAATTCCTCCCCACAACAATGCTGGCGGTACGGGAGCCGAAGACACTTGGGCTAAAAAGGGTAGAGGTACAGTGAGCGCCACGTATAAACTCAAAAGAGTGATCCGAATCAATGGAGAGAGGCGAAACGTCGAAGAACTAGGTCGAACGTCTTGTTCTGATTTTGATAAGGTTTCCATATTTGATGACATAAGTTTAAAGTTGTCTTTCTTTCCAAAATGCACAAGCTAAATCAACCAGCATTTCTACCTTGTTATTGTATGCTCTTGGCATATCGGGCATATATTGGTTAATGTATGTGTCATCATAGTAACGTCCAAACGATTTGCTACTGGTATGAACCCTTCTGCCCTTCCTGGGGTCGTCACTGCTGACAATGCGTTCCAATTTTTTTACATCACTCCAATTATCCGTAATGACTAATATTTCAATTTTAGGTCTCTTTGAAGAGGGCTTTAATAAAAAAGGATTTATCGGCAATTTAGGAAGGATCAAGTGCATTCTAGGGAGATCTGTTTTGTCAAACCGAAACTTAGCACAGAAGTTCTTGTTGGTCTTCCCCTAATAAATAATTTTCCTATCTGTTTCGTGTAAAACTTCTTTTATATTCTCATCAAAATTAATAATTCTATAGCTAATATTTAAAACTTGTGTAACTTTTCCAGGCTCAGAATATTTATTTAATAGAGAATTAAGTGCCTGGAGGGAATAATTTTCAGATTCGGAATTCATTTTTACTCTTTGTATCAGTTATTGCGTTTCTCATAAGGATGAGGTAAATGAGTGGGGGTGCAAGCCTTCATTGGTGTCAACTTAAGGTAAAGAGCTCTTAGAGCGGGGGGTGTAGGGGCGGGTTTTACAGATAACATGAGAGCACCCAACTGATAACTTGACTCGCGCCCGCCCTTCTCCCATAACCGGGGGAGCAGAAACCCCATAGC
>NZ_JAVJZI010000274.1:0-12953 GCF_040223135.1 Coleofasciculus sp. G3-WIS-01 | reverse complement strand
ATTCAACAACCCTAACCTAGCTATCGCTGCTCTGTTAGGGATTGCTAGAGACAAATCTAGCAACGCAAGAGTTGAATATCCGCACTGAGTCTAAACTTGGTACAGACTTCCGAATACTTCCCTAGTTCGGATTTGATGACTTCCGTGGTGGAGGAAATTATTCCTGAAACCCACCTGAATCTATCGACGATCGCGTTCTAAATCACGGATGACTTTTTGCCAATACCAATCCTCAGAATGTCCCTGATTAATCCTTTTCACCTGACTCAGTAATCCCTTAGCCACTTGCCAATCCCCCTGAACCATGGCAAAAAGCTGATACTGGAGTTTAGCCGAGGGTTTGTTTCCATCAGACAACTCGCTAATATCAGACCAAGGAATCAATCCTCGCCCTGCTTGTTGTTGCTGAATCCGATCCAAGCTTCCGGTGGGAATAGATGCAATCAGCTGGCGCGTGTACTCTGTTTTCGGTTCCCGGTAAATGCTTTGTGCGTCATCAATTTCCTCGATTTTGCCCTTATTCATCACCATGATCCGATCGCTCATAAATTTAACCACGCTCAAGTCATGGGAGATAAAGATATAAGTCAGATTCAACTCATCCTTTAACTCACTCTGTAACTCCTTGAGCAGATTCAGCACCTGCGCCTGTACCGACACATCCAAGGCAGAAACCGATTCATCGCAGATAATAAACTTAGGCTCAAGTGCTAGCGCCCTGGCGATACAAACCCGTTGGCGTTGTCCCCCAGAAAACTCGTGGGGATAGCGGTTCATCCAGTCTGGCTTTAAACCCACCCGATCAAACAAATAGGCGGCGCGATCGCGACGTGCTTTGGCGTTATCCCCCCATTTATGAATTACCAATGGTTCCATCACCGCATCCCCAATCTTCATCCGGGGATCTAGGGAACTAAAAGGATTTTGGAAAACAATTTGCATTTTTTGCCGCATTTGCCGCAAGCGCTTGCCTTTTAGATGGGTGATATCTTTATTGTCAAATATAACCTTACCCCCCATCGGTTCAATTAAACGCAATAATGTCCGAGCAAGGGTCGATTTACCACAGCCTGATTCCCCCACCAGTCCCAATGTTTCTCCTTTGTAAACCTCAAAGGACACATCATTGACCGCCATAATATAGCGTTTAGTCTTGCCAAATACGTTGGATACAGGAAACCCCACCCGGAGGTTTTTAACAGCAAGTAGGGGAGAGGCTGAAGCATCAGCAATGGCGAGATTATCTCGCTGAATCTTTGCCCCATTTTCATCAATCGTCGGATATTTTTCGCGAATTTCTACCTTCCCCTCATCTGTTGTCACCTCCTCCATGAAGTCAGCAACAGTGGGTAAGTATTTTAGATGCTTTTCTAAAGTCGGACGACAAGCTAATAATCCTTTCGTGTAAGGATGCTGGGGATGAGAGAAAATCTGCCAGACATCGCCACTTTCGACAATTTTCCCCTGATACATCACCGCCACGCTATCGGCAATTTCGGCAATCACGCCTAAGTCGTGGGTGATAAAAATCATTGACATTCCTCGCTGATCTCGCAACCCCCGCAGCAAGTCCAGAATTTCCGCCTGTACGGTGACATCTAAGGCGGTACTGGGTTCATCCGCAATCAGAATCTCTGGATCACAGGCAATTGCCATAGCAATCATCACCCGTTGCAATTGACCCCCCGATAGTTCGTGAGGATAGCGCTTCAGCATTTCCTGTTTACGCTGATTCAGGTACTGGCTAATCGCTCGATCTGTAGCGGCGACGCGATCAGGATTTTCCTGTTCATACTCCTGTTTAAGTTCCTCATCACTAGGAATCAGACGGACTTCTTGCAACCGTGCGATCGCCTGACGCCGTGCTTCGCCTTTGGATATGTCCTGATGCTGTAAAATAGCCTCGATAAGCTGAAACCCGATTGTATACACGGGGTTGAGGGAACTCATCGGTTCCTGGAAGATCATCGAAATTTTACCACCCCGAAACCGGCGTTTTTGTTCCTGGTTCAGCTTCAGCAAGTCTTTGGGTTGAGCGCCATCGGCTTTGGCTTTAAAATAAATCTCCCCCTGAGTAATCTTACCCGGAGTTGACACTAACCCCATCACCGCCAGTGAGGTGACTGACTTCCCCGAACCCGACTCGCCGACAATACCCAGGGTTTGCCCCCGTTTCACTTGAAAACTAATCCCATCAACAGCCAGGACTTCCTTTTCATCGGTTTTAAATTTGACTTGCAGATTGCGAACGTCGAGAACGGTATCAGCCATGACACTCTAAAACGAGAATTAACAGAAATTTTAACAAGCAAATGCTAGATCATACCGCATCTCCATTTATTCGCGATCGTATAGTGTCATAATGAAAATAATAATTAAGTATAGCGATAGTAAGACAGGTTAGCTCTTGTATTGGCATAAAATCGAGACATCTGGGCGCAAATGCTCAAGCCCCTACGAATGTATCTGTTCCCCCTGCTTCTTACAACCAATTTCCCACTAAAACAAACGGTGCCCAGTAGTAAGGAAATTGGTACTGAGGCTTTTGCCGGAGTGCTAACTGAGTTCGACGCAGCGCCTCGGCTTTGTTGCTGGGATTGTTGGTTAATTCCTGATAAAACACACTCATAAATTCCCCAGTCGCCGCATCATCCACACGCCATAAGCTGCCGATGGTACTCTGGGCACCCGCTCGCACCGCCATACCGGCTAACCCTAATGCGGCTCGTTTGTCTCCCTGTGCGGTTTCGCAAGCGCTGAGAACCAGTAACTCAATCGCCTGATGCCGATTTAGGTTCGCAGATTGGAGAATGGTATCGAACTGTTTGACCTGAATCGGTTCATCCCAAGCCAATACAAATGTATCTTGAGCCGTGGAGCTAAACTGACCATGGGTGGCGATGTGAACAATCGGGAAATAGGATGACTCAATGGCTTTATATAAGGCGTCTCTGGTAAAGTCTTGATCCAGCAACACGACACTGGGTATTTCTGTCTTAATTTGGGCAACTTCCTGGGCGACGTTGGGTAGAGAACTAAACCCGTGGCGGGCTTGGGTTAATCCGGCTGTTAGGGTTCTTAAGGTTTGCTGGGGCAGGGGTTTGGGGTCTACTAATTGTAAGCTGGGTGCGATGGCAATGTTGTAGGATTCGAGAAGGTAGCGATTCCCATCATAGAGTGCTGCCATGGGAATGTTCTGTAAACCGCTATCTGGAACAAAGACCAAGGTTTTGATACCATTGGCGGTTAAGTGCGTCTCAATGGGTCGAATCAGCCAGTCGTAGACTTGTTCAGATAAAAGCAAACGATCGCGGCTGGGTAACTTGGAACTGAGGAGTTGACGGAACCGCTCTAAGGTTGATTCTACCTCGGCTTGGGCAAGCTGGGTTTCGTAATAGCTTAGGGGTTGTCCCGGCAAAGACAGAATGACGGCTAAATGGTTTGGTAATAGAATCGGATAAATAACAGCAGCGGTGGGATCAACTTGATCGATGGATTGGGGTTGAGGATTTAAACAGGCTTCTCGGAAGAAATTTTCCAGTTCGACTAATTTTAAGGATTCAATTACATTTCGGGCTTGAACTAAATTGTCTTGGCTGGGGTTTTCTTCTCCTGTGGGTAAGAGAAGATTTACCAGTTGTCGATAGACGGGTTCGACGGTTTCGGTGAACGCAAATTGCACGTCTGGACTAATGGCAACTAAATCCTGGCGTAATCCTTGGAGGATATCAACGGCTTCAGTATACGCCGCGATCGCACCTTGTGTGTTCCCTTGGGCATTGAGCAGACGCCCTAATTGCCAGGAAAAGCGGTAGGCGATATCGGGGGCTTGAATGGCTTGGGCAAGGCGCAGGGCTTGTTCGGTAAACTGTTGTGCATAGTCCCATTGCTGGGTTTGCTCGTATAAGCTGCCCAGATTTCCCAAGGCGTGGGCGGTGGCGGGTTTGTCTTCTAAACGTTGAGCCTGTTGTAGGGTTTTTGCCAGGAGGCGTCCGGCATTAGTATACAGTTTTTCCGGATCAGAATGATTTGGGGATAACGCGATGAGGCTTTTCGCCAGGTCAATCTGGGCATAAACTGAACCGCGACTATCGGGTATGGTATCCAGTTGGGACTGAATTTGAGGCACAAGGTATTCGGCTTGTTGCCACTGTTGTTGTTGAATCTGGAGGCTTAATTGATGGAGTTGGGCTTGAAGCCGCAGCCGGGGTGACGGTGCGATCGCGGCGGCTTGGAGATAGAATTCCATTGCGGCTTCTATCTCTTGTCCGGCTCGGGCTGTATTGCCTAAGTCTAAGAGTGTGGCACTCATTTCTAGGGCAGAGTCTAGTTGTTGAGCCACTTGCCAACTCTGCTGCAAAATGGTTTGAGCGGACTCTACATTGCCAACCAACAAAAACGTACTGCCTAGACTTCTCAATCCCGCCGCTTTAATCAGGGAATCGGGCTGGTTTTCCAGGGTTTGATACACCTCGGTTAACTTGTTCACCGCCCGACGGTAAAATCCGAGGCGTTTTAGGGCTTGTGCTTGGTTAATTTGACTGCGTAGGATTCCAGGGAGATCATCTGCCTGATGGTAAACCTCCGTCGCCTGTTGCCAGGTGAACAGAGCCTGCTCCGTTTGACCCAGGGTAAACTGTAACTGGGCTTGGGTGTTGAGGGCTTGAGCGAAGACACGAGGACGTGCCAGTTTATCACCCGTCTCTTGTGCATTTGTCAAAAGTTCCAGACTTTTCGCGATCGCACCCTTAGCTTGACTCCATTGTCCCAGATGTTGATACGCCAAAGACAGATTACTCAACACCATCGCCTGATTTAATTCATCGCCCTGGGATGCCAAAGACGCCGCCACTTGTTCCCAGACGTAAGCCGCTTGGGCAAATTGACCTGCGTCATAGTAAGTTCTCCCCTCTTGAATCTGCTGGGACAATCGAGTTGGAGGGCAGACGGCAGACGGCAAAGGGCAGACGGCAGACGGCAAAGCGCAAACCGACTCGGTAGACGAACAGGAGACAACCTGTGCCGGTTGTGCTGGGATATGGAGCAAACAAACAATCAAAACCGAAAAGGCGAAGCACAAGGCGAAAACAAACGCCTTCCTGTAGGGGCGGTAGGGGCTGTAGGGGCGAAGCATTCGCGCCCCAATCTCTCGGTTTTCTGCCCAATTCCCAACGCGAATGCTTCGCCCCATCACTCGTCCATCTCGTCCATCAATCATTTATCTGCCCATCCCTGGTTTATCAATCATTTATCTGCCCATCCCTGGTCCATCAATCATTTATCTGCCCATCCCTGGTTTATCAATCATTTATCTGCCCATCCCTGGTTTATCAATCATTTATCTGCCCATACCTGGTCCCTCCAACATTTATCTGCCCATCCCCGTCCATTCTCAGCGTACCGAGCAACTCACGCCACGGTGCCAGGAAGCGTCAGGAGTAACCGTTGGCGCTTGGGCAGTCAGGATAATCTGACCCTCTGGCGTTTTAATCCAACCTTGGGCTTCCACAATAGGAGCCGCAGACGCAGGCTTCAAATTGCTGGACATCCCTCGACTCGCACCCATTCTTGCCGTTGGCATGAGTTGGGTCCCTAAATCTTCAAGAACCACTTCACTGGGCATTATCCCACCCGGAGCAGGCGGTAACCCCCCGCGTCCCGTTACAATCAACTGACCCATGTTTCCCCCTAGACTAGCGCCACACCCTTGAGCCACCAAATTACTTACATCCAGCACATTTTCTGACAACGTAACCAGTTCTTTACTCGGGTCAACCTCTGGTGTATTAATCACCACGACACCATCAGTACCAAAGTCAGAACTGACCGTGATACAACTGTCTGGGGTATTCTGTTGGCAAAACCCAATTCCCAAAATTCCTTGGGCGGTAATTTGTACATTCCCGCCCCTCCCCTCAAACGCATTGGCAATGATATCGCTATTTTCAAACGCGGCGAGGAATGCCGTATCAATATCGATATTGCCGCCATTCCCTGTCCCCCCAGCTTCGGCAGAAATCAGACTGGTGCGACGCATCAATAATAAGCTCTCTGCCTGTAACTTAATATTTCCCCCTTCACCGGAAGCCGTTGCGGCACTCAGGATACCTTCAGTATCCAAAAAGATAGAACCCGCTTGTACCTGCAAATTCCCCGCATTGCCTGTTCCCTGATTACCAACCGCCACCCTGGCGCCATCGGATACCCGCAACTGTCCGGTATTAATCGCGACTGTCCCAGAATCATTAAACCCGCCAGTGGCATCCGCGAGTAACGCACTACTACCACCAACTGCTCCCTCTGGACCCGTACCTCTGACGTCTACTGACTCAGTAGCATTCACAATTAAATTTCCGCCTTTTCCGGTCCTGCCGATAGTCGAAGCCGCGACTTGCCCCCCATCTTGGACAATCAACTGTCTGGTATTAACCGTTAAGTCTCCAGCATTGCCTACGGTTAACCCTGTATCATCAAAATTCTGGGCATTACTAAACAAGCCACTGGGCAACAGAATAACGGGTGATACGCCGGTTACTTCTATAGAATCAGAGGCATTTACGGTCAAATTCCCGCTATCACCTGTCCCGAAAGTGCCAGCAAAGATTTGTGCCCCATCCCCAACCTTCAACCGCTCCGTGTTCACCGTCATACTTCCAGCATTGCCTGTACCTGTTTCAGCAACAGCCGTAAATAAACCACTCGGAAACAGCGCAATGGGTGATACTCCCGTTACTTCTATAGACTCAGCCGCATTGACGGTCAAATTACCGCCATCACCCGCGCCACCAGTACCGGCGAAAATTTGCGCCCCATCCTGAACCAGTAACCAGATGGTATTCACCTCTAAATCTCCAGCATTTCCCGTCGCTTCTGGCTGGGTAGCCGTAAACAAGCCACTCGATAGCAAATCAGAGGGAGAAACACCAATAAGTTCTACCGACTCCGTCGCATTCACCGTTAACCGTCCCCCGGCGCCCTCACCAAACGTAGCCGCTGATACCTGGGCGCCATCTCGGACAATCAAGCGTCTGGTGTTAATGGTTAAGTCTGCGGCAGCTCCGGTACTCCCCGCATCGGTTAATATACCTGTAAATCGCTGAACGTCTTCAGAGTCAACCCCGATTAACTCGACCAACTCAGCCGCATCTACCGTCAAATTCCCCCCTTCACCGGCACCAAAGGTTGCTGCTGATACCCTGGCTTCACCCTGGACAGTTAACTCTCCTGTAGTAATCCTCAAATTACCAGCCGCGCCACTGCTTTGGGTTTCTGCAAATAAACCACTGTCAAACTGTCCCCCAGCATCATTACCCATCAGGTTCACCGACTCACTGGCATTTACAATTAAATTTCCTCCGGGTTCTGACCCCAACGTCGTGGACTCTACCCGTGAATCTTCCAGGGTAATTTGCTTACCGATGAGCAGAATATCACCGCCCCCCATGCCACTGGTATCGATAAACGAGCCATCGGTGAGGGATATATCGGCTCGTGGGATATCATCGGGAACACTTAATTGAATTTGGTTGTTAGCAATACTTAACCCAACCGTACCTGCATCTGCCACAGCCACCAACTCAACCCAGCCACTTGCTGCGGTTAAATTACCCCCCACGATGCCGATATCACCACCGACTAGGGCTAAAGTATGTTCAGGCGGCACAGCTAGAGTTGACTGTTGTACCTGAATTCCTGGGGCTGTCGTGCCATATTGCAAACCAATGGGTACGCTAATTGTGAGTAGGGGTGGGGAAGGCGTGGTTGCACTAAATTCTGTGCCATCGGCAAACGTCATCCCATTAGCCGTACTGCCAACAAAAGAACCCCCCACATCTAACTGAGCATTCACACCAAAAATAATCCCACTGGGATTGATTAAAAATAGGTTAGCTGTACCGTTAGTACGCAGTAACCCATCAATTGTGGAGACAGAGCCACCTGTCACTCGACTAATAATATTCTCAATATCTAGGGCGTTATTGAAAAACGCAGACCCCCCAGTCGGTACAGAAAACTGGCTAAAGCTATGAAACAGGTTTCCACCCAAACGATCTCCATCTGAAATAGTGTAGTTGAGATTATCTGGGGCAGCGACAGTGGTGGATAGGGTTCCATCCCCAGCAATTTGCGCTCCAACTGGGTTAACGCTGACCACATAGCCGCAGACGAGTGCAACTACATTGCACCAACAGAGATGATGCCGTTTCATAATTAGTTTGTATAACAGATTTCTTAAAAACGTGGCTGGTCTGATCTAATATAGATTATCATAAATTGTGTCTCTGAGGAAAAGAATTATGCATTCCGAAGAAACAGGCTTAAGTAAATTAACTAGCTTGCTCGAAGAACTATCGGATGAGGAGGCAGGAGCTTGTGTTGGTGGTACAGTCACTTACGATGTCTATGTAGATGTACAGCCAGTAGATGATGCAGTTGAGAGTTTAGTCGGACCACAGAAGATTTTGGGTCTATATGCCACCCAGGACTCATTCCGAATTCGTGGTACATGGAGCGATCGCAACCTCAAAACCAACTTCGCTACTGTAGATGTACAGGAGATTCTCACCAAAGTCGCCACTGTGCCGATTGAAACCTGGAACTATAAAGACCAGAATCCCACAATCCGTCATATTGGACCGATGGCACAGGACTTTGCGGCGGCGTTTGCAGTGGGAGAGGATAATCGCTTGATTCATCCCGTTGACGCCAATGGCGTCGCCCTAGCTGCCATCCAGGCACTCTACCAGCAGCTTCAAGATAAAGATACTCAAATCAGCACCATGAATGCCGAACTCGATACCTTAAAGCAACAGATACAGGAGATTAAGCGACAACTATCAACTCCCCTACCCGTTGCCGCATTAAGTAGCAACTAAGAGAAAGGAGTCATAAAACGCGATCGCAGCATCTATCAGGGTTCATTCTTTATACTATCTAAAATTCACTTCCACCCCCTCACCCCTTCTGCCCTGAAACTTTCTAAAAGTAATGCTCAATCGACCCAAATTCAAAGAGCATTTCCACGTTGAAATTGCCCCCCCCAAGCATGTCTTCCTATTAAGCGAAAACAACCATTTTGCCTTGCACGGACGCCTGTATGTACTGCTTGCGCCTCTGCTAGATGGTCATCACTCTATTGATGACATGATTCAAGCCCTGCAAGGACAAGCCTCTGCCACTGAAATTAATTATGCCCTAACCCTTTTAGAGCGCAAAGGGTATATTACTGAAACCGATAATACCTTACCCCCTGAAGCGTCTGCCTTTTGGCATTTACTGGATATTAATCCCCAAATCGCCCTCCATAAACTGCAAAACACTAATGTTTCTGTAACCGCCTTCGGTAACATCCCCACAGAACCCTTTATTGCTACCCTAAACTCCCAAAGAATCTCTGTCAGCGATGTAGGAGATTTAGCCATCGTCCTCACCGATGATTATCTACACATTCGTCTAGATGCGTTCAATCAAAACGCCCTCCAAACTCAAACCCCCTGGTTATTAATTAAACCCATCGGCGCTGTTATTTGGATAGGACCCATTTTTTACCCCGGTAAAACAGGATGTTGGCACTGTCTAGCCCAACGCCTGAGACTGAACCGCCAACTCGAATTATTACTCCAAGACTACAAAGGAAGTGCCGCACCGTTTCCCGTTTCTCGTTCCATTTTACCCTCTACCTTGCACACAGGATTCAACCTTGCCGCCACAGAAATCATTAAATGGATTACGGGCAAAAACGACCAACTTATCGGCACAATCATCACCCTTGATGTGGTCAATTTAACCCTGCAACGTCACCGCTTAGTTCGACGCCCCCAATGTCCCCGTTGTGGTGATCCCAAATACCTGTACCAACAGCACATTCAACCCCTTCTACTAACAAGTCAAACCAAACAATTTACAGCCGATGGCGGACACCGAACCTGTTCCCCAGAAGAAACAGTAAAACGATATGACTATCACATTAGTCCGATTACAGGCGTGATCAAACGCTTATTTAATCCTTTGCCAACGAGCCATGATTTAATCCACATTTATCTCGCCGAACACTCTCTCTCACCAGCAGACAATGACTTGAATAATTGGCGTCAAGCGGTACACCTTAACAGCACAGGTAAAGGAAAAACGGATCAGCAAGCCAAAGCCAGTGCCTTTGCAGAAGCCATTGAACGCTATTCTGGAATGTATACCGGGGATGAACCTCGAATTCGAGCAACATACTCCCAACTGGGAGAATCAGCGATTCACCCCTATACCTGTTTCCATTACAGCGAATACCAATATCGAATTCGACAGGAATGGAACCAAAACCATCACGTCATTCACTGGATTCCCGAACCCTTCGATGAAACGCAAGAAATTGATTGGACCCCCGTTTGGTCCCTCACTCACCAAAACGTTAAATATCTTCCCACCGCCTATTGTTACTTCGGCTATCCCCTTCCCGAAACAGATGAATTTTGTGGTGCTGACACCAACGGTAACGCCGCAGGTAATACCATCGAAGAAGCCATCCTCCAGGGATTCATGGAAGTAGTCGAGCGTGACGCCGTGGCGTTGTGGTGGTATAACCGTGTCCCTAGACCGATGGTACAATTAGATAGTTTTGAGTCACCCTATTTGCAAAACTTGCTAACCTATTACAAAACCCTACACCGCGATTTATGGGTATTAGACATTACCAGTGATCTAAATATTCCCACCTTTGCCGCCATTTCCCGACGCACGAATAAACAACCCGAAGATATTCTTTTCGGTTTTGGCACTCATTTCGATGTTAACATTGCTCTATCGCGAGCCGTGACAGAAATGAACCAGATAGTATTTCTCTCCAATGGTGCTAATCCGAATAGCCAAGCCACCTTTTCGCGTCAAGATATGCAAACCTGGTGCGAAACGGCGACGTTAGAAAATCAACCCTATCTCGCACCCGACAGTAAAGCTACCGCTAAAGTTTATCAGGATTATACTCAGTGCTGGAGTGAGGATTGCCTGGAGGATGTCAAACGCTGTGTAGATATCGCCGCTCAACAGGGATTAGAAACCCTGGTTCTCAACCAAACTCGTCCCGATATTGCCATGAGTGTGGTTAAAGTTGTCGTTCCCGGTTTGCGTAACTTTTGGGCGCAATTTGCTCCCGGAAGGCTTTATGATGTTCCGGTTAAGTTGGGATGGTTAAAAGCACCCCTAAACGAGGCACAGCTTAATCCCATTCCCATGTTTTTGTGATGTGCTTCTCGATGAAAACGGTATTGACATTGGGACCGGCAACTGAAACGAAACCCTTGATTACTCACTTGTCCCAAACCGCTGATCGCTTTCGGCTGAATGTAGCCCATTTAACAGCAGAAGGCTTAAAAACCTGGTTAGAACGCTTGGCAGAAATTTTCACAGAACAAGGGAAAGCCTTACCGCTGGTTTTAGATCTACAAGGCGCTAAAATGCGAATTGGGAATTATCCCAGTTGTGACGATCTGCCCTCAGAAATTCGATTAGTTTTCGGTCACTCCTCTAATCATATCACCCAAGTGCCGATTCCACACCAAACATTCTTCCAAGAATTAAAGATTGGGGATAAACTGTCACTCAATGATGCCCGAATTCAACTCGAAGTTATCGAAATCCGGGATAAGAGTGCGACGGCTAACGTTATAACCAATGGAGAATTAAGTTCCTATAAAGGGATTAATCGAGTTGATCATCCTGTACCGTTTACCCAATTAAGCCAGCATGATCAGAGGGCGGTTGAGTTGGGGTTGAGGTATCCCTTTGTGCAATTTGCCTGTTCCTTTGTCTTAGACGGGAAGGAGGTTACACCCATTCGCCAGCAGATTGGCGATCGCTATTTAATTGCCAAAATCGAACGCCCTGAAGCTATGGGCTATCTCAGCCAACTAGATCAAGGGTTTGATGAATTGTGGTTCTGTCGCGGCGATTTAGGAGCGCAGGTGGGATTCAAAGCACTCGGACAATTACAAGCCGCGTTTATTGCCCAGTTTCCGCAATTATCACGTCCCAAGTTTCTCGCGGGTCAAGTGTTAGAATATATGACCCATTTTCCCCAACCTACTCGCACTGAAGTTGTGCATTTATACGATATTCAACAAGCCGGATTTGATGGAATTGTCCTTTCTGATGAAACCGCTATTGGACGATATCCCGCACAAGTTGCCGATTTTTTAGCCCATTTTTATGACCAATAACTAGATAATACTTACACGATCAAAGGTTGAGAAACCTAAGTCGGGGCGGGTTTAGTCAGTTATGGGTGCAACCGAAAAGATAGTTGTAGAGACGTTGCCTGCAACGTCTATACAACTGACTAAGCAGCAGCCGGTTCTTCATAGGGAATAAATAGTTTTTTCTTGGCACCGCAAATCGGGCAAGCCCAGTCATCGGGAATAGCGGAAAAAGGAGTTCCAGGAGCAATACCAGAATCCGGATCACCTTTTACTGGATCGTAAATCATGGAACATTGACGGCAAATCCATTTTTGAGTCGTCGGTTCATCGCTAGGAGCTTTTTTGGTTACAGTTTGACCCTCTAAACTACTCAGGGCGTCAGTATATTGACGGGCATGATGCTGTTCAATGCTCGTAAGTAAACCAAAATTGTGGGCAGCTTTACGGAATAGTTGGGCGTGTGCTTGAGATTCTTGGGTTTGAGCTTCAAATTCCGCTACAGCATCCTGATCGCGATCGTTCCTTGCCGCTTCAGCAAATTCGGGATACATGGTTGTATATTCGTAAGTTTCTCCTTCAATTGCCAATTCTAAACAACGGGAGGCGATCGCTTTTTTCTGTTCTTCATTGACACTCCCCGCCCTATAAGAGCGGGGATTCTTCCGTCCTCTGGATTCCAGTGAATTTACCCTCAGAAAGCATCTTGACCGTGTGTCCCACGGCTGCAAGTCCACGAATACAGACTACTTGAGCGGCTGCAACGTCTCT
>NZ_JAVJZI010000273.1:0-3814 GCF_040223135.1 Coleofasciculus sp. G3-WIS-01 | reverse complement strand
CGGAGGGGCAACCATACCCCTCCACCCCGAAAGGGGTATGCTTCTTAAACCGCTACCGCTTGTTCCTCCCTGGTCTAAAGCTTGCCCGATAAGCGAAGCGAAGGGACACAGGGTTTCCCACAACGAAGGATTTTTATGAATTATGAAATTTTATCCGGAGTGGCAAACAGTCGTGGTAGTCAGCCTTTGGCTAAACAAATCACAGCTTCTTCGTTCTCCTGGTTAAATATGAAATAGGTGTCACTCACGGATTTGAGTCCCCATGCGAGAATTGCCCGATACTTCCTCACTCCCCACTCCCCTCCAGCGCATCGCCTTGGTGCTGCGTACCTTTGGCAGGATTGCCTTATGGGTACAATTAACCCTTGGTGTTGTTTCACTGGGGATTTTACTCACGGGAATCGCGGGTCGCACCATCGGACCGACAGAAGAAAAACAGGGTGTTGGGTTTGGCATATTTTTAGCAATATGTGGGTTAGTCACCTTGGGCGTAGGTGTCTACATCGCATGGCGCTATACTCGCATTTCCAAGCAACTGCTGACTGGTAATGTGGAAACACGACCCAGCAAAGCCGATACCCTCAAAACCATCAGGCTAGGATTAATTGTCAATATGGCGGGAATGTTATTGACGATTCTGGGCGCCCAAGCCATTATCGGCAGCATTGTGATCCGCTCGATTTCTCAACCTTCTGGCTTAACGGTTTATGATGCTAATCGATTCATTCGACCCTTAGACTTATTTCTGGTACAGGCGAATATCAACACCATTACTGCTCATTTCGCGGGCATCGCCATTGCCATCTGGCTGTTCAATCGCATTAATCGGTAATTTGTCATTCGTCATTTGTTTTGATAAGAATCACTCCCCCCCAGCTAAGAGACGCGCCATGGCGCGTCTCTACATGCTTCCCCACCTCCCCGCTTTCGGGAAATCATACCCTGTACTTTGGCACATAACTGTGCCAGATTGGTATTCTGGAAAATGGTAATTTCACCCAGATGCCCAAGGCAATTTTGCCCAGTATCCGTAAAAATCTGTGCTTGACCTAAAGCAAATCCGAGAAAATCCACAAAGCGTCCAAGAACGCCTAGAGCAACGCGGGGCGGGTCAGTATGACCTTCAGCCCATTTTGGACTTGAATCAGCGTCAAAGGGAGCTAGAGACCTCCCGTAGCCGCCTGCAAGCCCGCAGCAATGAGATTGGTAAACTCATCGGTCAAAAAATTAAAGCAGGGAGTCCCCCTGACGCGCCGGAAATCCAACAATTGCGAGAGGAAGGCAACCAGGTTAAAACCCAAATTAGTGAACTAGAACCTCAAGAAAAAGAACTCAAAGCAGAAATTGAGGCGCTATTACTCTCCCTACCCAATCTACCCAGTCCTTCAACTCCCATGGGTCGGAGTGAAGCGGAAAATGTCGAGGTGCGCCGTTGGGGTGACGAGTATATTCCCCAGAATGACAAAATTGTACCCCATTGGGAAATTGGCGAAACCCTGGGTATTCTCAATTTTGAGCGGGCGGTGAAAGTTGCCCAAAGCCGTTTTGTCAGTCTCATCGGCGCAGGTGCTGCCTTAGAGCGAGCGTTGATTAGTTTTATGCTAGATCGGCAAATTGCAGCAGGCTATGTGGAAGTCATACCACCAATGCTGATTAACAGCCGCTCATTAACGGCGACGGGTCAACTGCCAAAATTTGCCGAAGAAAGCTTCAAGTGCGACAGTGATGATCTGTGGCTTTTGCCTACGGCGGAAGTTCCCTTAACTAATCTTTACCGTGATGAAATCCTAGACGCCTCCCAACTCCCTATTTATCACTGTGCCTACACTCCCTGCTTTCGCCGAGAAGCCGGTAGCTATGGGCGAGATACCAAAGGATTGATTCGACTGCACCAGTTTAATAAAGTTGAGCTGGTCAAAATTGTTCATCCGAATACCTCGGAAGCTGAACATGAAAAGCTGGTTGAGGATGCAGCGGCAATTTTAGAGGCATTAAAACTCCCTTACCGGGTGATTGAACTCTGTACTGGGGATTTGGGATTCTCTGCCACAAAATGCTATGACCTGGAAGTGTGGTTACCTTCTTCGGGAAAATACAGAGAAATTTCGAGTTGTTCCAATTGCAGTGATTTCCAAGCACGACGCGGTAGTCTACGCTTTAAGGAAGCGGGCAAAAAAGGGACTCAGTTTGTGCATACCTTAAATGGCTCAGGATTAGCCATTGGACGCACCCTAGCGGCAATTTTAGAGAATTATCAGCAACCGAACGGTTCAGTTAAAATACCAGAGGTTCTACACCCTTATATGGGGCGTGAGGTGTTATGAGCATTAACCCATCTTGGGCTTAAACTCCAAAAACCCACAGCTTCTAAGAATCTATCGAGAGTATGGTTTGTGGACAATCAACAAGTATTGAAAGCCACCCTGAACCACGAGGGGCTACGGCTTCAACCGAAACGGAGTGGAGGTAAGCCGTAGAGGGAGAGTGGGAAATGCGACGGTTCAATACCTGAAGCATTTCCCCTATTCCCGACAGGTGGTATAATGGCAGCTATGAAACAAGTCCTCACGATAGTTGTTAAGCTTCAACCCTCTCCTGAACAGGTGGCCAAATTGGAAGCAACCCTTCAGGCGGAGAGCGGATGCTTGCAACTATGTGAACGAGCATACTGATCCCAAGCTAACCAACAAGATAGCCATTCAATCTTTGACCTATCAAACCATTAAAAGCCAATTCAATTTGGTGGCGAATATGGCAGTTAGGGCTTGCGCCAGGGTATCAGCTAATCGAAAGGCGGCTAAGCAAAAGGGCAAGCCTGTCAAAGACTTTAAACCAAGCAGTATGGACTGTGACAAAGACTTGTTTCGACTCCGAGAACACGACTGGACAGTAAGCCTTGCTACTGTTCAGGGTAGGGAGCGGGTAGAGACGCGCCATGGCGCGTCTGTACAAAGCTTGAAACCAGGTAACTACCAGAAAGGAAAACTTAAAGGGAGAAAGTCAACTTCAGCTCAGTTGTGCAAGCACCGTGATGGTCAGTTCTACCTGCACGTTCAGATTAAGGACACCCCTCCAGACCCGAAAGACACCGATAAGGTAATTGGTGTTGATTTGGGGCGTCGCGATATCGCTGTTACATCAGAGGATGAAAGGTGGAACGGTCAACACATCCAGTCAACACGAGATAATTTTTCTAGGGTTAGGGCATCTCTCCAAAAGAAAGCCTCGAAAGGCACGAGAACAACTCGACGCAGATGTCGGGAAATTCTGAAACGGCTGTCGGGGAGGGAGAGACGCTATCAACAATGGCTTAACCACAACATTTCTAAGTTGGTGGTTAAACGGGCGGTTGAGTTAAGTGCCTCAATTGCTATAGAAGACTTAACAGGCATCAGGGAAAGGACTAACCAGCAACCGAGAAACAAAACAGAGCGTAGACGCTCGAACTCATGGGCATTTTACCAGTTGCGAATGTTCATTGAATATAAGGCACCTTCTGCTGGCGTTCAAGTTATCCCAGTGCCCCCGGCTTACACCTCTCAGGTATGCCATAAGTGTTTGCACATTCATCCGGTAAAAGGAAAGTCTTACCGCAGTGGTAAGACCTTTAGGTGTGGACACTGTGGTTGGCATGGGGATGCCGATTTCAACGGAGCCAACAACATTGCACTTGTGGGGCTGTCTATAAACCAGCCTGGAGGCACGGGGTTATCGTGCAAGTTAACACGAACAATCAAGTATGTTCAGCTTAACTTGTTTGATGACTTCAGGGCTACTGAAAACCCAGACCTCAGCTTTTAGCAGGTCTGGGTAG
>NZ_JAVJZI010000173.1:0-15267 GCF_040223135.1 Coleofasciculus sp. G3-WIS-01 | reverse complement strand
GACTTGTATTTACATTACCACAATAGTAGAACGTTATCCGAATTATTTGACTGGCGAATTTATTCGCTACCTAGACGGTTCGCTCGGTTTCATCTCCCAGCTAAAGAGCGTGGGAGCCTTCACCCATCGCTTGAACGGTAACGTGGGCAGGATTGGCGCGATCGCACGGACTCACCCCAAAACACGCGATCAATGCTCAACATTATACGGTTGCTCGCTTCTACAGCCGCACTGAAGCCGAAAATCACCAGCGCTTTCTGGCAAAGTGGATGCCTGATGCACAGTTCGAGGTAGTTTTTGATTCAGATGCGGTAACTTCTACCGCTAAAGAGTGACATTGTATCTTGATCTGGATACTTAGTGTATACTAGGTTTAGTGAGCAATAAAAAAATCCAAGCCAGAAGGCTGGCTCGGGAGCATGGGGCGATTAGCCCACTGTGTCACTTGTTCTTGAGTTGCTAATGTTCAGGATTGTCATCGTCATCCTGGTCATCATTAGTTGCAGCAATTACTGCCATAATTGCGTACTCGATAAACTCAGGATGCTTGACGAATTTTCCGTCAGCAACTGAAAGAACAAGCAAAACGATTGCAAAGCCGAAGAAAATTGGCTTTTTCATTTTGCTTATCTTTAATTTACATTATTGATCATTATAGCGCCTAACCTTACTTTACGTATGGTAGGCGCGATTTGTATGTGTATGGTCACATTCCACTACACTTATGCTAACTTGCGATCGCACCGCACCTCATCCTGACTTTTCAGGGGAAGTTTAGAAACTATTGTAGAGACCAAACATGGACGGTCTGGGCGGGTTTAGTCACATCTGGATACAACCAAAAAGATAGTAGTGAAACCCGCCCCTACACAATCTCCCTTGATTGCGCCATATATTGTGGAAAGAAAGACCCAATCCCCCCTTCCCGCATAACCCGGACAGCCAATACTCTAAACTGAGAGATTGATCATCACAAAAAAGGGAACCTCACGATGCGACTCTCTCAAATGCTACTCGTCACCCTCCGGGAAGACCCAGCCGAAGCCGAAATCCCCAGCCATAAACTCCTGGTTCGCGCCGGCTATATCCGTCGCATCGGTAGCGGAATCTACGCTTATCTCCCCCTGATGTGGCGCGTCTTACAAAAAGTCTCGCAAATTGTCCGGGAAGAAATGAACGCCACCGGCGCCCAAGAATGCTTACTTCCCCAACTCCAACCCTCAGACCTTTGGCGAGAATCCGGGCGCTGGGACACCTATACTAAAGCAGAGGGGATCATGTTCGCCCTCACCGATCGCCAAAACCGAGAACTGGGACTCGGACCCACTCACGAAGAGGTAATCACCACCATCGCCCGTGAGATGATCCGTTCCTATCGCCAACTTCCCCTCCACCTCTACCAAATTCAAACCAAGTTTAGAGATGAAATCCGCCCTCGGTTTGGACTGATGCGGGGACGAGAATTCATTATGAAAGACGGCTATTCCTTCCACACCGATGAAGAAAGCCTGAAAAAAACCTATCAGGACATGGATCAAGCCTATCGCAACATGATCAGCCGTTGCGGTTTAGCCTTTCGCGCCGTAGAAGCTGATCCGGGCGCAATTGGCGGTTCCGGTTCCCAAGAATTTATGATTCTGGCGGATATCGGAGAAGATGAGATTCTCTACACTGAGGATGGTAACTATTCTGCCAATGTGGAAAAAGCCAGTTCCCTCCCGGCGGATGCTGAACCGTCTCCCTTTGAAACTTACGAAAAACGGGAAACCCCAAACACACCCACCATCGACTCCCTGTGTAAATTCCTCAACTGTTCCCCAACCAACGTCTTGAAAAACGTCCTCTATCAAGCCGTTTATGACAATGGGATGACGGTACTGGTAATCGTCAGTATCCGAGGCGATCAAGAGGTTAACGAGGTGAAACTGCAAAATGAGTTAATTCGTTTAGCCGATCAATATAACGCCAACGCCCTCATCGCCCTAACCGTTCCCGACGCCACCACCCAGGCAAAATGGGCGTCTAAACCCCTCCCTGTCGGCTATATCGCCCCAGATTTAGATGATGATTATATCCGCCCTGCTAGGAATGTCGCGCCGCGATTTTTACGCTTAGTCGATAATACAGCCGTTGAACTGAAATATTTTGTCACCGGGGCTAATGAAACCAACTATCACGTCGTTGGTGCGAATTGGGGTGAACCCTTCTCCTTACCTAAACAGGTGGTAGATTTGCGGACAGCCAAAGCAGGCGATCGCGCGATTCATGACGCTAGCCAAATTCTACACAGCGCCAGGGGGATTGAAGCCGGACATATCTTCCAGTTAGGCACAAAATACTCTAAAGCCATGGGGGCGACGTATACCAACGAAGCCGGGGAAGAAAATCCCCTTTATATGGGATGTTATGGTGTAGGCGTATCGCGACTGGCGCAAGCGGCGGTTGAACAATCCTATGATCAGGATGGAATTATTTGGTCACCCGCGATCGCACCGTATCACGCGATTATTACCGTTCCCAATATCTCCGACGCCAAACAGATGGAAGCCGCCGAGACACTTTACCAACAGTTATGGCAAGCTGGTGTAGAAACTCTACTCGATGACCGCGATGAACGGGCGGGTGTGAAGTTCAAAGACGCTGATCTGATTGGCATTCCCTATCGCATTGTCACGGGGCGATCGCTCAAACAGGGTAAAGTGGAAGTTGTGGAACGGGCAACTCACCAGTCTCAAGAATTGCCTTTGGATCAGGTGGCTTCTACGGTTAAACAATGGCTTGATACGGCATTAACGTAACCTCCACAATTAAACTGAAATGAATAAGGCAGCACTGACTCGATTCATTATAGTGGCACTTTATATTTCTGCCTTTATTGGTGTCATGTTGGGTCTAGTCGGTGGATTTCAGACAGGTATTGCCTGTACTGCCATTGTTTTTTTCTCTATCCTTTCCTATAAGTATCCTCGAATCGGATTATGGGGACTATTAATCTATCTTCCCTTTAGTGGTAGCATTATCTATTCTATAGGCGATGTTTACCAATCAATGGGTGAGAGAATCACCTATTCCGAAAATCATCCCCTATTTCATCTGATCAAAGATGCGTTTTACCTTCCCGCCCTAATCGCCCTGATTCAGTCGCGGGATTCGTTCTGGAAACTACTACCGCGATCGATTCTCAAACCCTTATTAATCGCGATCGCACTTGTGCTAGCGGTGGCGTTAATCACCTTCGGCTTGGTTAATTTACCGCAGCAGTTCGATCCCCAGGTTCAGGGAAGTCCCTTTCTGATGGGAATTCTGGGTTTAAAAGGGCTGGTGGGGTATATTCCCCTACTTCTGTGTGGATATTATCTAATTCGCGATCGCACGGATTTATTTTTCCTGACTCGTTTGCACCTAATTGTGATCCTTATCTGCTGTAGCTTGGCGTTTCTCCAATATCTGTGGCTGGTTACCGGTTTATGTCCCAGTAGCAATAGTTTGACCGGAGAAGCTGTCTACAGAGCCAGTTTACAGGCAAGATGTTTAGTCGGCGGTTCTCTGTTATACAATCCTAAAGTTGGGTTAATTCGTTTACCGGGTACATTTGTTGCACCGTGGCAATGGGGTTGGTTTCTCATTTCCAGCGCTTTTTTCACCTATGGGGCGAGTGTTAGTGATTCATCTCGTCGGTGGCGACTCGTGGGTTGGGTGGCGATGGTTGCAGTCTTGGCGGCGGCGGTAATTTCGGGTCAACGCATTGCTCTGGCGATCGTTCCGGCGACGTTTGTTCTGTTATTATTACTCACGGATCGGCATAAAGGATGGCTACCAATTAAATTAGGAATTGGTGTTCTGTTAGCGATTTGGATTACTCAAACCTTGGGAAAGGTGGAAGAACGAGTAATTAGTTTAGTTGATCGCTGGGAGGCGTCTCCACCTCCTACATTTATGCTGAATCAATTTCAGTGGGTATGGAGTAGACAACAGGGCTGGTTAGGACATGGTTTAGGACGAGCGACTAATGCGGCGCGTCGCTTGGGGGAAACTCAACTGATTGAAACCTATTATGCCAAATTGTTTTATGAAATTGGTCCGGTTGGGGTTGTGGCTTTTCTGGCGCTGGTTTCTTTGCTGACGTTTCTTACGTTTAAGGCATATCGGTCGATACAAGATGCTTCTTTACAACGTTTAGGGTTGTGTCTTTGGGTCTTTGTTTTATTTATTAGTTATAACACCTATTATTATCCTCTGGCTGTCGATCCGGTGGAGGTTTATTATTGGTTTTTTGCTGGAGTTTTGCTCAAGTTACCTAAACTTGATGATCCGGTAGGTTCTGAAGCAGGGGAAGCGGGGGGAGCAGGGGAAGCGGGGGGAGCAGGGGAAGCGGGGGGAGCAGGGGGAGCAGGGGGAGCAGGGGGAGCAGGGGAGCAGGGGAAGCAGGAGGAGCAGGGGAAGCGGGGGAAGCAGGGGAAGCGGGGGAAGCAGGGGAGCAGGAGTAGAGAAGACAGGTTTATCCGAGGAGTATTGGGGTAGGGCGCAAGTCAGTCAATAGTGTAGATTAAACCGGATATAATATAACCCTGAGGATTAGCGAGGTTTTAAAACTTGCCAAAGGATAAAAATAGTAAAACCTATATAGCCACATACGACGAGCCAATCCTGCCAATTATTAGAATTGGTGAAAACGTTATTACTCATTTTGATTATAGATTTGAATTTTTCTAAAAGAAACTACAAATAAGCTCTCCAGCGCCATCTGGTTCAAATGAAACAACCACTCCATCTTGGCGAATCCGGGTGCGATCGCGACAATTATAAATCTCTACCGGGCGTTTTACCCCATCAATACTCACGGCGGCTCGATACTGCCAATAATACTTGGCGGAACGCTTGATACTCAAGATACAAATCGAGTGATCCTTGATCATGTGACACACCGACGCCTCAGCCGGAAATGCCACAGTCCACGATAATATCAGTAATCCTAGTAAGCCTATCCATTTTCCCATGCATCTTCTTCTATGCGATCGCGTCTGCATCTTGGCAGAGTGGGTGAGTTCTCTTACCTTACTCCCAAACGCACCATGGCGCGTCTGGTACACCCTCGCGCTTTGATAGATGGGGATTATCGCTGCGATTGTCAAATTGTCTAATTGCTTTGTTTGAACTTTACCCTTGACCCATTACACTATACACTAAGCTTAGAAAACTTAAGAAAAATTAATCGTTAAGTAAAAATACCTGTCTATCAGGGTTTCTTCAGGTTCAATACCACTGAAGAGAGGCTTTGTATACACCCACGAGATCATACCGATGACTCAGTTTTTCCTTGACTCTGCCTGGTTAATACCTTGCTATGCCCTATTAGGTGCAATTTTAGCCGTCCCTTGGTCACCGGCGATTATCAATCGTACCGGACCTAGACCCGCAGGCTATATTAATCTGTTGATGACCTTCATTGCCTTTTTGCATGGGCTATTGGCATTACTCGCCATCTGGAATCAACCGGCTCAATCGGTTGTGATTCCGTGGCTACAAGTGGTTGATTTGGATTTATCCATTCCCCTAGAAATCTCAGCCGTCACGATTGGGGCGACGATGGTAATTACTGGCTTAAACCTCTTGGCACAAATTTATGCCATTGGTTACCTAGAAACCGATTGGGGATGGGCGCGGTTCTATTCCTTTCTGGCATTGTTTGAAGCGGGAATGTGCGCCCTTGTCCTTTGCAATTCTTTGTTTTTTAGTTACATTATCCTGGAAGTTCTCACTCTGGGAACCTATCTTTTAGTCGGATTTTGGTTTAATCAATCCTTGGTGGTAACGGGGGCGAGAGATGCATTCCTGACCAAACGGGTGGGAGATTTAGTCCTATTAATGGGGGTGATTGGTATCTATCCCCTGTCCAAAACCTGGGACTTTTCTCAATTGGCAGACTGGGCAAGTACCGCTAATGTTGATCCGAAAGTAGCCACATTAGTGGGTTTGGCATTAATTGCCGGTCCTATGGGTAAATGTGCCCAATTTCCCCTGCATTTGTGGCTAGATGAAGCCATGGAAGGACCGGTTCCCAGCACCATTTTACGGAATGCTGTGGTGGTTTGTACGGGGGCTTGGGTGTTGATTAAACTGCAACCCGTTATCGCTATATCTCCCGTTGCTGTATCCGCCATCATTTGGATTGGTGGAGTGACAGCCGTAGGTGGTACGATGGTCGCGATCGCACAGGTTGATATTAAGCGTACTCTGTCCTATTTGGTGAGTGCTTATTTGGGATTGGTGTTTATTGCGGTGGGTACGGGACAAATCCAAACCGCCCTTTTATTAATGTTGACCTACGCCGTCGCCATGGGGTTATTGGTGATGAGTACAGGGGCGATTATTTGGAACAGTATTACTCAGGATGTGACTCAATTGGGCGGGTTATGGGCAAAACGCCCTGCTTGTGGGTTGTCTTACCTGGTGGGTGCGGCTGGCTTGATTGCGGTTCCACCTTTGGGAGGATTTTGGGCGTTTTTACAGTTGGGGGATTCTTTGTTTAGCAATCACCCAAAGCTATTTGCCCTTTTGTTAGTCGTGAATGCTTTAGCTTCGTTTAGCCTATTCCGTGTCTTCGGTTTAGTCTTTGGTGGCAAGCCTCAACAAATGGCACAGCGATCGCCTGAGGTACATTGGCCTATGATCTTCCCTATGATACTGCTGATGGGGTTTACCTTGCACGTTCCTTTACTCCTGGGGACATGGCAACTTTTACCGGAATGGGTAAGCTTGAATCTGACGGTGGCGGGTTCGTTGGTGTTGTCAAGTGCGATTGGTGGCGGTGCGGCGGCTTATATGTATCTGAGTAACCAAGTTGAAAAGCCGATACGGTTTGGTTCAAAGGGGCTGCAAGATTTTTTTGCTTACGATTTATATACCCAGAAGTTATATCGGTTAACGGTGGTTTTTCTGGTTGATTTGATATCGAGAACGATTTCCTGGGTTGACCGTTATATTGTGGATGGGTTTGTTAATTTAGTTGGGTTTATGACGGTGTTTAGTGGGCAAAGCTTGAAGTATAATGTTTCGGGTCAAACTCAGTTTTATGCCTTGACGATTTTGTTGGGTGTGGCTTTATTGGGATTTTTGTTGAGTTTGCCGATTCTTTCGCGTCTTTCGCTGATTGTTGGCGTGTGATTTGCGTTTTTGTCGGAGTTTTTGGTGGGGAAAGAAAGATGTTTTTTTAACGCAGAGGTTCGCAGAGGTTAGCGCAGAGGGACGCAGAGGGGTTGGGAAGATTGGGATGGGGTGCATGTCGCCTTTGTGGGTTGGGTTGAGGTACGAAACTCAACGCCATTGTTAGCATGAATATTATGTGCTTTCGCTGACGTGCTCCCACTAGGATGAGGTGTAAAGTGAGGTGATTAATGATCAGGATGTGATTACGGTTTGGATGGATATTTAATGTAGAGACGTGCCATGGCGCGTCTTGGGGTTTGAATTTGTCGGGGCGGGCTTAATTTGGATTATTTCTGGTTACTTAGATACTGATAAGCTCGCCCTAATTATGTGGATGCGTTTTGAGTTGGAATTTTTGACGGGATTATGCTGAGTACGCTGATTGGTTTGCCTGTTTTTGGTGCGATTGTTATCGGTTTTTTGCCGGGAAAGGTGGCAAAAACTCGACTCCGGGCGATTGCTTTGGTGCTGGCGACGGCGATTGTTTTGGTGACGTTGTGGTTGGCTACGAAGTTTGATATTACTTATTCCGGTTGGCAATTTCAAGAGGAGTTGATGTGGATTCCTCAATTGGGTTTGTCGTACAAGTTGGGGGCGGATGGTTTATCGTTTCCGCTGCTGGCTTTGGGTGGTTTGTTGAATTGGGTGGTTATTTTTAGCAGTCGCATTGATGTTGAACGAGTTCGCCTTAAATATGCATTGATTCTGTTGGTGAATGCGGGGGTTACTGGGGCGTTTTTGGCACAGAATTTGTTGCTGTTTGTTCTGTTCTATGAATTGGTGTTGATTCCTTTGTACCTGTTAATTGCAATTTGGGGGGGAAGTAAGCGGGAATATGCGGCGATGAAGTTTCTTATCTATACTGCTGTTTCGGGAATTCTGATTCTGGCGGCGTTTTTGGGAATGACTTGGCTGAGTGATTCGACTAGCTTTAATTATGAGGCAATTCATACCCAAGGGTTATCGTTAAGTACTCAGTTGATTCTGCTGACGATTCTGTTGGTGGGGTTTGGGATTAAAATTCCTCTGGTTCCTTTACATACTTGGTTACCTGATGCTTATGTGGAAGCTTCGCCTGTGGTGGCGATTCTTTTAGGGGGTGTTGTGGCGAAGATGGGAACCTATGGGTTGGTACGCTATGGGTTACAATTGTTTCCCCAAACTTGGTCTTTGGTAGCGCCGGGATTGTCGATTATTGGCGTGGTGAGTGTATTGTATGGTGCGTTGAGTGCGATCGCGCAAAAAGATATTAAACGGATGGTGGCTTATAGTTCAATTGGTCACATGGGGTATATTGTTGTCGCCGCCGCTGCGCTGACGCCTTTGAGTCTTTTGGGGTGTGTGACTCAGATGGTGAGTCATGGCATTATTCTGGCAATTCTTTTTTATTTGGTTGGGGTGGTGGAAACTAAGGTGGGAACTCGTGAGTTGGATGTGCTCAATGGGTTGATGAATCCTACCCGTGGTTTACCTTTGGTGAGTGCCCTACTGATTTTAGGCGGAATGGCAAGTGCGGGTATTCCTGGTTTAGTGGGATTTGTGGCAGAGTTTTTGGTGTTTCAAGGGAGTTATGTGGTGTTTCCTTGGCAAATCATTTTATGTATTTTTGCTTCGGGTTTGACAGCGGTTTATTTTGTGATTCTGCTGAATCGAACTTGTTTTGGTAAGCTGGATAATGGTACGGCTTATTATCCGAAAGTTCTCTGGGATGAAAAAGCCCCTGCGATTATTTTAGCTGTGATTATTTGCTTCCTGGGTATTCAACCAGTTTGGTTGGTTCGGTGGACGGAAACGACGACGAATTCGATTGTTTCTGCCGCGTCAACTCAGGTTGATCAGAAAATGGCGCTGAAGGATGCGTCATTCGTTATTGGTCATTAGTAAAATAGTTCGGGTACGTAAATAAAGGGCGGGTTTAGTTACATCTGCATGGGGGAATAAACGATAGTTGTTAAACCCGCCCCTACATATTCAAAACTATTCCCTTGAACAAAACTTGATAACCATGGTACAAACTCCAACAAAACCTGTAACTAAATTACCGCCGTCTCAACATGAATTTGCGGATATTGTTCATCGCTTGGAAGCGGGGGGGGCGATGATTCCAGATACGCCGGAAAATCTTATGCAAATTATTGGAATATGGAAGGCGTATGCTGTGCCAATGGATTTCTATTGGCGCGATTTGCTCTATATTGGGGAACGAGTCTTTTTGAATCCGTTTCCTTTCTTTAAATATTTCCTGCCCAAAGAGTATTTGGAACGCCATAATCATTATGCCGGAGATGATGCGGATTTACTCATTTGGCGCGGTGAAGCGACGGCGCATCCAGAACTTGTGGCGTTTATTGAGAAGGGGGAAACCCAGAAAATGCCTAAGTTATTCCATCACTTGTGGCATGACCGGATTAATATGGAGTTTGCTGAAGCTTGTATGCGGGCAATGCTTTGGCATCGCAATATGTACGCCCCGGTGAATCAGTTTGATCCTTATCTGGATACTGAGGAATATAAGGACAATGCGAATCGGGCAATTGAGGCGTATTTTAAAGGCAATCCCGTTATGCTGGGATGGCATAAGCTGTTTCCAGAGATGTTTATTGAGCAGTGTCGTCAGGCGTCGTATTATAGTAATTTAGGGCTGTTCTGGGAAGTGATGGCGCCGGTGTTTTTTGAAGTGTCTGATCTCTATGATGAAGGGAAGATTACTTCTGTCCCTGAGGCGATGAATTTTTTGGTGAATGGGATATTCGCGATCGCAGGTCGTCCGATCTATCATCATGTTTATGTCAAGGGGGAATGCTATGAAGTGATTCCTAAGTCGAAGGGGTTTACTTGGCTGTATGAAGCGGCGCTTCCTTATGTGGAGGCGGTATTCTATCGGACTGCACCGTTTAGGGGTACGAAGTCGTATAATGCCCAAGCGGGAGAAGTACCGAGTGATCAGAAGGACTTTCATTATGGGGTTCTCTATGCGGATAAATTCCCTGTGGGTTCTGCTGGAGTACCGCCGACATTGCTGATGCAGGATATGTTACATTTTCTGCCCCCCTATCTGCAAGGGTTCTATGAAAAGCGTTGTCGCAGCGAAAGTGATATCTTAAATCAGATTGGCATCACCTTTCAACGATCGATGTATTGTGTAACATCAGCGGTATTTCAAGCCTTGCGAACGGCACTGTTGTATCCCTTAGATGACCCCAACCCCAAGCATTTGCAGGCAAATCGAGCCTTTTTTGAGGCGCAATTAGACCGATTCTGTCGCCCTGAGTATGGCATCCGTGATGCGGCGCGGTTACGAAATATTCAGACAGCGGATTATCGGTAATTGACTGGCGATAAATTCTTCTACCTAATCCCTGATTTCTTAAAGAAGTCGGGGATTTATCATGAGAATTTGAACGTTTAAATTACGTTAAAGATTTATATCATGTCCGGTTGAATACCCATAATTACGGTGAGGGAGAGTAGGGGCTTGGTTACCAAGCCCCTACAGGTTACCAAGCCCCTACATGGTTATAGCAGTAGACACATTGATTAGGACTTTCGTCACCATTGTAGAGACGCTTCAAAAGCGCGTCTCTACATAAATGATGTGTCCTAACAGCTATGGCGGTTGCTATAATCCTGGCTTGCTTACCAAGCCCGTACATGGTTAATCTCCTGGCAAAAAAAGCGCCGGGGCTTTCAACATCGCATTTGTGGTAAATCTACCCATTGACATAAGTAAAACTACTTAAAACACAGTTTCTCCAGTGCTAAAAAGGATTACGCTAAGTATTGAGTAGACCAATCCCAAAAAAGGAGATGGGCTGGTGTATGAATGTCAAGGGTCTAAAATCTAAAATAAGATACTCCCATCGAGTTTGAGTGATCACACATTTGGTCAGAAAGAGTTGAACATGAAAAACGAAGAAAATGAACACAACAGCCTTCTCGATCAAATGGTGGTATTACAACAACGAGTGGGTGAGTTGGAGGACAAAGTTAGTCAATATGAACAGCAACTGGCGCAGGAACGGGCAACTCGCCAGAGGTTAGAAACCAGCTTACAGAAAACCGAAGAACGCCTGTCTTTAGTCCTGCGGGCGACGAATGATGCCATTTATGATTGTGACTTAGAAGGGGGTATCATTGGCTGGAACGCAGCATACAACGAACTCTTAGGGGCTAGACCTGAGTCAACGGCAAATTCCTGGCAATGGTGGATTGAACTTATGCATCCAGACGATCGCGATTGGGTAGTCAGCCGCTTCCAGGAGACAGTTGCGGGTACAGGCGATCGCTGGGTGGCTGAGTATCGTTATCAAAAGACAGATGGTAGCTACGCTAATATTCTTGATCGCGGCTATATTCTGCGGAATCAAACCGGAAAGGCAATCCGGGTGATCGGGACATTATTTGACGCCACAGCCCAAAAGCAAGTGGAAGCCGAACTACACCAGCAAAAAGAATACTTGCGTCTGGCAAACGAACGGTTCCAAGTCGCTGCACGGGCAGTCAATGCACTAATTTATGATTGGCAGATTACCACAGATCGGGTGGAACGCACCGACGGACTCACCAGCATTTTAGGCTATTCCCTCACCGAAGCCGAACCCACTCTCAACTGGTGGCGCGATCGCATCCATCCAGATGATGTGGAACGGATGGATCAGGAGACAGCAACGGCTTTGAGTCAGGGAGACTCCTATAAAATCGAATATCGCGTTCTCCACAAAAGTAATCACTACATTCATATCTTGGATCAAGGACTGGTGGTTGCACGAGACAATCAAGGAAATCCCGTTCGGGTGATTGGTAGCACCATCGATATTAGCGATCGCCAGCAAACAGAAGCCACCCTGAAACAACGGGAAGCCGAATTACGCTTAATTACAGATGCAGTTCCCGCGCTGATTGCCTACGTTGACTCAGATTGCCGTTACCGCTTCGTCAATCGCGCCTTTACCACCTGGTTTGGACATCCAGCCGAACACCTAATTGGTCAATCTGTGGCAGACTTTGTGGGTGCAACAGTCTATGAATACATGCGCCGGGATATTGAAGCCGCCCTAGAGGGCAAACCCATAAAGGTTGAAACGTGGATGCCGTTTCAAGATGGGGGATCACGCTACGTTCGCAGGCACTATATCCCAGATATTGATCCTCAAGGCAATGTCAAAGGCTTCTATGCCTTCATTAACGATATCACCGATCTCAAACAAACAGAAGCCGCCTTACGGGAAAGAGAACAGCGCTTTAGCACATTATTTAATGGCATGGAAGACTGGGTACTCGTTTATCCCCTCACTCCCGACAGTCAACCGGGACAGTTTATTGAGGTGAATGAACCAGCCTGTAAACGGCTAGGCTATACCCGCCAAGAACTCCTCACCTTATCGATTGCGGATGTAGTGGACTTACCCTTAGCGGATCTTAAAGTCATTTTCCAGAAATTGTTACAAGATAAACGAGTAGTTATCGAATCAGTACATCGCACCAAAGACGGTCAAAAAATTCCCGTTGAAGTCAGTTCCACTCTATTTACACTTAATGGTTTACCCACCGTTCAATCAATCTGCCGAGACATTACAGAACGACGACAAGCAGAGGAAGCCCTACGCCGTAGTAAAGAACGATTTAAGGTTGCCCAAGACCTTTCCTTAGATGGGTTTACCATCCTGCAAAGCCTTCGCAATCCAGCCGGAAAAATCGTTGATTTTAAGTGGACTTATGTCAATCCCATGGCGGCAAAAATGCTGCAAAACTCAGTGGCTGGGTTACTGGATCAACGCCTGCTTCAAGTTCTTCCAGGAAACCAAACCAATAGTGACTTATTTGAGCGCTATGTCAGAGTCGTAGAAACAGGAGAACCTCATGATATTGAAGTGCGCTACGAATCCGAGGGAATTGTCGGCTGGTTTCGGAATATGGCAGTCAAGTTAGATGATGGCGTAGCCATTTCATTTAGCGACATTACCGAACAAAAACAAGTCGAGTTAGCAGTGCGTAAAAGTGAGGCAGTTCTCAATGCCTTTATTGCCAGTTCCCCCATTGGTATAGCATTTTTTGACCATGACTTACGCTATCTTTATGCCAATGAAGCCTTAGCGACGATGAATGGCGTCCCCCTGAGCCACCATTTAGGTTGTACTCTCTGGGAGGTAGTGCCACAGATGGCACCTGAATTTGCCCCCATGCTGCGTCAGATTTTACAGACGCGGCAACCGAGGCTGAACTTTGAGTTTAGTGGTGAAGTTCAACCGGGTATTTATCGCCATGCTTTAGCCAATCACTTCCCCGTTTGCTTACCCGATGGTGAACTATTGGGAGTGGGTGTCACCGTGATGGAAATTTCTGAACTCAAGCGGGTAGAAGCCGCCTTACGCATCAGTGAAGCCTTTGCCCAAGCCAGAGTGCAAGAGTTAGAAACCTTAATGGAAATTACCCCAGCGGCGCTTTGGATTGCCCATGATCCTGACTGTCACCAGATGACGGCTAACCGTACTGCGTACAATTTAATGAGAATGCCACCCGGTTCATACCCATGCAGCGTGCAGCCAGAACCGGGCAAGAGGTGATCGATGAAATAGAATTTGTCTTTGAGGATGGAACAGTACGCTTCATCTATGGCAAAGCCGTTCCCCTGTACCACGACTCCGGCGAGGTGCGCGGCGTGATTGGCGCATTTGTGGATATCACCGAAAGAAAACAGGCAGAACGAGAGCGTGAACAACTCTTAGCACGAGAACAAGCTGCTCGTAAAGAGGCAGAATCGGCTAACCGGATTAAAGATGAATTTCTGGCAATTTTGTCTCATGAATTACGCTCTCCCCTGAATCCCATCCTAGGATGGACAAAACTACTCCGCTCTCGTCAGTTTGATCAAGCCGCAACAGATCGGGCATTGGCAACCATTGAGCGCAATGCCACGATTCAAATTCAGTTAGTTGACGACTTACTCGATGTCGCCCGAATTCTGCGAGGAAAAGTTACCCTAACCCGTCATCGGGTTGATTTATCCATCACAATTAAAGCGGCGATTGAGACAGTGCGGTTGGCGGCTGAAGCGAAATCAATTCAAATTCAGACCCATTTTATGAGTACAGTGGGTTGCGTTGAGGGTGATTCCGGGCGGTTACAACAAGTAGTTTGGAATTTACTCTCCAACGCGGTTAAGTTCACCCCATCTGGGGGACAGGTTGAGGTGAAATTAGCGGCGGTGGATGAGTTTGCCCAGATTATAGTCACCGATACAGGTATCGGAATTTCTGCTGATATCCTCCCTCATATTTTCGACTATTTCCGTCAGGCGGACAGTTCCATAACGCGCCAATTTGGAGGATTAGGATTAGGGCTTGCGATCGCGCGTCATATTGTAGAATTACATAGTGGCATGATCGAGGCAGATAGCCCAGGTGAAGGACAGGGAGCAACGTTTACAGTTAAATTACCCCTCCTCCCAGATAAAAAGCAACGAATCAGACATGACGTCCATACTTACCCAAAAAACTCTGATACCCTTCGCCTCAAGGGGATACGAGTCTTAGTTGTCGATGATGAGCCAGACACACGAGAACTCATCGCGCTCATATTACAACAAGCTGGGGCAGAGGTAATCACCATGGCATCCGCACAAGAGGTATTATCCCAGTTAAGCCAGTTAAACATTGATATCCTAGTGAGTGACATTGGTATGCCCCAGATGGATGGCTACTGTCTATTGAAACAGATTCGAGGAATGCCCTCAACCCAAGCCAAAATACCTGCGATCGCATTAACGGCTTATGCGGGGGAATCCCATCAGCAAAAAGCCCTAGCCGCCGGATTTCAGCAGCATCTAGCCAAGCCCATTGCCCCCAAGGATTTAATTCAAGCGATCGTCTGGTTAAAAGAACAGGGCAATTCACATTGGGATGCAACCATTAATCGACAGGATTGACACTCCCACGGCGATAGAGCGCGTGGGATTCTGTATTCAACGTCAAAACTTGCTCTACCAGGCTTGCGCTCCTGTTGCGTAGAGGCTCCAACTCCTACAGCTTTACTTTGGGGATGCCCTCCCCTAGATTTTGCCTT
>NZ_JAVJZI010000272.1:0-13490 GCF_040223135.1 Coleofasciculus sp. G3-WIS-01 | reverse complement strand
CAGGAATGGAAACTGCCTGTGAAGTCGGTCTACTGGGGACGAAGGGAACTTCGTCTAGGCAAGTGGCGAAACCCCGTAAGGGAACAAGCAGGAAAGCTAAGTCGTGAGGCTTGGAAGCCTACACCGAATCAAGATTACGGTTTAGGAGGATGTCACCCTAACCAACCACCTGAATCGGTCCGCTAGTACTGGCACTAAAAAATTGTCGCACCAGAGGATTATCGGTTGTATCAATCTCGCTGATATGACCTTGCCACTGTACCTTGCCTTTGTAGAGAAAAACAACTCGGTCTGTGGTATTGCGAATGGTACTCTCTTGGTGAGTTACCATAACATGAGTCTTACATCCGCCTTGAGCACATTGAAGTTGACGGACTAAATCCTCAATCACAGTAGAAGCGATGGGGTCAAGTCCTGCAGTAGGTTCATCGTAGAGTAAGATTTCTGGGTTATCTTGAGGATTATCGGGGTTGGTCATAATCGCCCGGGCAAAACTCACCCGCCGACGCATCCCGCCTGAGAGTTCAGCCGGATACTGATCACCAATTCCGGGTAACCCCACCATCTCTAGCTTTTCATCCACCAATTCCCGAATCCGCTCCTCAGACAGTTTAGAATGCTGGTAGAGGAAAAACCCCACATTTTCCCGCACGGTGAGCGAGTCAAACAGAGCGGACTGCTGAAACACCATACCGATGCCTATGGGGTCTTTGGCATCTTCAATTAAACCAGAACGCTTTTGTCCTTGCACATAGATTTCACCCCCATCCAGTGGCATTAGACCCGCCACCATGCGTAGAATTGTAGACTTACCCGTTCCAGACGGTCCAATGATACCTAAGGCTTCACCCTGATAAATGGTCAGATCAACATTATCCAGGATGACGTTACCCCCAAAGGACTTGGAGACTCCCTTTAGTTCAATCAGTGGTTCTTTAGTGGGATTTCGCATGAATTGGGAGGGTGAAAGCCGTTTCAAGCTATTCGCGGGAGTCTGGGTTAACATCCTCACCACCAGAGAAGTGCGGTGATTCCTACCAGTCGAACAGTTTTAATTTTGTCCGACTACTTACAATTAGCGATCGCGATCATGATTAACCTCGTTCCTACTGTCTTAGCGCAGGATGGTGCTACATGAGAAGAAACACATCTGCATTTTGAGTAAGGGCGGGTTTTGTTGAAATGTTATCGGTATTTCCTCTAAGGAAAGCATCTAAACCCGCCCCTACAGTAGATTTTCTCCCTATCCATCCCCACCGCACGAGACGGTGGGGATGGGTAGGGAGTTCATTAACGAGAACCACTCGCTACCATAGCTGAATCCGCTTCTGATTCTGCCTCCAACCCAAATACACGACAGAAGGCTTTTTGCACCTTATAGCCTGAGTCAATCGACTCCAAGGGGTCTTTCCGCAAGCGGTGACGCAAGCATAACGTAATCACTCGACGAATATCATCGACTGTGACTTCCGTGCGCCCTTCAAAAGCAGCCAGAGCTTTGGCAGCACGGTTGGAGACAATATCCCCTCGCAATCCATCGACATCCAATTCTGAGCAAACCTCAGAAATATTCACCCGCATGTCATAGTCCATTTCAACGTGGGGCAGTTGTGTCTGGGCGCTGACGATTTGCTGCTGCAAAGTCTCTTGGGACGCCTGGTGTTCTTTGATGTAATCCAATGGATTTTTGTCAAACGCCGCCCGTTCCTCCACAATTTTGACCCGCAGGGCTGGCTCTTTGACGGTGCGGATTTCCGCGTGCATGCCAAAGCGATCAAGTAGTTGCGGACGCAGTTCTCCTTCTTCTGGGTTGCCAGAACCCACTAGCACAAAACGAGCCGGATGGCGAATAGAAATGCCTTCTCGTTCGACTGTATTCCACCCACTGGCAGCCGAGTCCAATAGCACATCAACTAGGTGATCGTCAAGTAAATTAACTTCATCCACATAGAGGATTCCGCGATTGGCTTTGGCTAACAGTCCGGGTTCAAAGGCTTTCACCCCTTCGGCTAATGCCTTTTCAATATCAATCGTGCCGCACACTCGGTCTTCAGTTGCCCCTAAAGGCAGATCAACCATCGGTACTTTTTTCTTAACGGTTGGAGCAGATTGTAATCCTCCATTACTATTCATCCAGTCGGGTTCGTTGGGATCGCTATTGAAGGGATCGTCGGCAACCACCTCAATGTCCGGCAACAAGTCAGCCAACGCCCGAATGGTGGTGGACTTACCCGTACCGCGATCGCCCATAATCATCACCCCACCAATTTTGGGGTCAATGACATTCAGCAGGAGAGCCAGCTTCATTTCTTCCTGACCCACAATGGCAGTGAACGGAAAAACGACGCGGCGAGCAGTCTTAGGGGCTTGGGCAGTCAGACTCACTTTGATTACCTGATAACCGATCTTCTAAATCACGCCTTTTATTGTGCCACAGAGGAGCCAATTTGTAGGGGCGGGTTTTACTGAGAACGTTTTGGAGACACCTCTAACTGAACTCAACCCGCCCTTGTTGGGGTAGCCCGGTATAATTTCCCTGTCTCCCAATCAACAAATGAAAAATGACGAATGGCTTGCATCTGTCCCTATTCCAGCAACGGTGCTGCCAATAAGGAATAAACCTGACCATCAATCAAAAGGCGGGTAATTCCTTTGGCTTGTAGATAAGAACAGGTTTTCTGTAACATTTGCCCATCAGGAACTTTGATCACGCGCTGGGAACGGTTGGAAAAACGTCGTGCCACCCGATGATTATCAAAAACTGGCAAAGTTTGTTGCTGGACTTCCTCAGCCGGAATACGTCCCAAGTCACTAAATTCTCGCAGAGGTCGCGCAATTAACTCGGCTGCCCGGTCTATCACTAAATAACAGGGTTTCGGAAAAGAAGCTTCCGAAAGGGGTAAGACCTGAATATTTACACCACTGGGAACATAAGTCGTGGTCAGAGGTTCTGGAGTAGCAATATCTTCCTCGTCTTCGTCCCAATCCTCATCTAAATCCTCATCTAAATCCTCATCTAAATCCATTAAATCTTCATCTAAATCCTCATCTAAATCCATTAAATCTTCATCTAAATCCTCATCTAAATCCATTAAGTCTTCATCATCCAGCAACTTCTCTAAGGGGTTGGTTTCTACCTGCTCTATCTCTTCGATCAGGTCTTCTGAGTCTTCTGTATCCCTTTGAGCTTCTGTGCGATTAAAGTCCAGAAGCAACTCACCTTGTTTTGCCTTGGACTCTGTATCCAATTGATCGACGACAGAAGAACGCCTGCGCCGCCGACGTTGATTTGGATACTCAGATACTGACGATTCATCTTCTGATTCTTCGTCTTCTGATTCTATCGAGGGTTGGGGAGAGGGAGTAACCGAAAATGATTTAGGTTCAATCCGTTCCAATAGCTTGGGTTTTGGCTTCGCCGCTGATGTCCCCGTCCCTGGCGTGCGATTGGCTCGCTTTTGCTGGATGAGTGTTTCATAGTCTGACTCTAACAAACTGCTTTTGAGCAGGCGGCTAATCGTTGAATTACTTACACCATAACGATCAGCCAGGGTTGAGGTGGTCTCTTCGGGCCGTCGATACAAGTTCAAAATATCTTTTTTGTCGGTTTCAGTTAGTTTTCTGGGACTCATAGCTAATTTTAAGTTCGCCGACGTGAACTGCGGCGAGAACGACTTGATACGTCATATTCCAGGGCAGCGCCTATGGCAAAAAGTACGGCACTAAATATAAAGAAGACATCCAGGAGACCTCCACTTTCATATTCCTGACCACGAGCCTTAGCCAGAGCATCATAAACTTTAAACCCCATATCCGCAATGTAGAGGGAAAACGTTGCCGCTGCAATCATGCGCCATGATTGGGCAAAGCGCCCCCCCCAAAATGCTAACAAAAGTGTTGAGGCAATGATGAGTAGGAAGACATCGAAAACGATGTAGACAAAATTCAACGTTCTAGAGAGGGGACTTAGTGCTTTGTCCAGGGAAATTACCCAACTGGGCAAGTTTGCTGCTTCTGGAGCCTCAGCTGGAGGCGTTACAGCTAGTTCAGTTGGGCTAAGTGCAACCTGTGGTACGGTAGAAGCAACCAATAGGGAAGATGGTGTTTCTGTTGCTTGCTCAGTTGTCAGCCAGATAGAAGTTTCAGCCTCTGACTCTACCGCTACAGGAGGAGCTAATAAAACCCAAACTGCCAAGGCAATACCCAAAGCGGCGATTAATCCTACCGTTAGCCATTGCTTCCACTCTAAGTTTAATCGCCTCGGCAGAACCGCTAAAATCATGCCCCAACCAATACAGATATAAGAAATCACATAAAAGAAATCGGCGGGAGATACATCTGGATCAAGACCAAAATATAGCTCCCATATCCCAAATATCAAGTTAGCGATAAAGTAAAAAAACATACCCAAACCGATTCCCAGCCAGACATTGCGTCCACTGGCAATCTGGGGGCTACGCCAATTTCTATAGCAGAGTAAAGCAGCTCCTAAGAAGGGCAAACACTCTAGGATATACGTGCTAAAGGAGTACCAAAAGGGATATTCTTCTCCCGGTGCTTTGACGCTAAACAGTAGAAAAAACAACATGGACACGACTGCCCAGGCAATTCCTGCATAGACGATATTCTGACCGGTCAGTAGGGATTGAGTTCCAGATGACTTATCTACTGAGCTGCTCATAATGCTTTACGTTGAGATCCCTAACAATAGCAATTACACAGTACTTATTCTATAAACCTTAGCGGCTGATGCCCTAAAATGCCATCTTGAGGACTATCTATGATACATTTATTTATCCAACGTCATCCATTATCGCCACAATTTCCCTAGGGGAGAGGATTTGAGCCACTCCATAAACTGACTTTGCTCAGTTGGTGGCATATCCTGCAAGATATCGCCCACTCCTTCGGCAAAATTTCCATTGCCAAAGTATTCCTTCCCCAAGCGATAGAGTTCCTGCAATAGCGTGATTAGATGGTGTTCTTCCCACGGCGGAACCTGTAGAGTGTTGAGGGGATCGACAGTCAGTAAGTGATTCACGGCTTCTGGCGAATCGGCTTGGGGAAAATGCCATTGTTGAAAGACTTCTGTGATATCCTTCTGAAACAATCCCGCTTGCCTATTTCCGAGCAAATCTTCCACATCGAGGTAAACCGTTTGCAGGAGTAGCAGACAGGCTTGGGTATAGGGAACAATTTTGGTATCTGGACCGCCTTCTGTACCCAATTGCTCCAGACGGATTTTTCCCCACACACTAAAGCGGTCAGGTTCTTCTAGTAAAACACAAGCTTTTCCCTGATTATCCGTCAAATCTCGCCAAAAGGAGCGGGCTTCTTCTTCCTGATGAGCGCGAAACACGCTAATCAAGCGAAAGGTTTGCCCCTGATAACTGAGAATCGGGATTTGCTGCTCTCGCTTCGGGTGCTGAATGCTAGAAATTTCAACATCCTGCCTTTTGAGAATAAACATAACACTGGCAAATGACTCCTGACCGGGCTAGGGTGGTGCTATAGGACGGGCTGTAATTTAATTAACTATCTTGTTTGGGACTTGGGCGAGTGACACAGAAGCACAGCCCGGTTCGTTGGCGCTCTCGCTATTTCCCTAAACTGGCAACTCATCTGTTTTTCTCAACTAGATACCTCTTCCATACCCCTTGGTATGGGTGGGGTAGTTGACACAAGTATTGATCCGCTATGTTGGTTTATAGTAGTCTACCTTGACCTTAAGCTGCTTGAGTCTTTAGTTTCCTCAAATATCACCGAAAAGCACCTGGCACACATAAAAACCAATGTCGGTTACAATGCTACATCAACGATATCCTATATTTTTGCTACCCTGAACTAAAGTCACGATCACTGGCATTGTGATCGATTGGTTGATGAATATTGCCAGTTAGGTGTCTATTTTTTGTATTATAAATCTATGCCCTCGTAGCTCAGGTGGATAGAGCAAGGGATTTCTAATCCTTTGGCCGTGGGTTCGAGTCCTACCGAGGGCGCTCTGAAATTGGGGAAAAGGTGATCAGACACAGGCGGATGTTAGCATTAGCCAAACTCAGCCGGACGATGTCCGGGAGTTGGGTGTTAATTCAAAACGCTCCCACTCAAAACTTCCCCGTCTTCATGGCTCTAGAGGTAGTTGACAAATAACCCATGACGAATGACACATTAATTTTGTACAGCAAACCAGGTTGTCACCTGTGCGAAGGTTTACAAGAAAAGCTCGAACAAATCCCAGGGTTGAATTTTCAGCTAGAGGTGCGGGACATTACTCAGCGGGATGATTGGTTCCAGGCTTATCAATATGAAGTGCCAGTGCTGTGTTATCACAAAAATGGTCAAGAAACACCTCTCCCTCGCCCTTCACCCCGCTTGAGTGTGCCGCAGTTGGAGAAAATGTTACAGAAATATTTGTAAGCGGGAAAGAACATCAGCCGACTGGGTGTAAAAACCAGGTTGAGGTTGGGTCTGGGGTTTTTGTCCCAATACACTGTAAATCAGCGTCTTTTGCTCTGGACCTGGGAGTTTAAGTGATTGTATGGGCATAGCCTGATAGCGATCGCGCACGTATTCGTAGGTGCTACTGGTGATTAAAATATGGTGAGGGTTTATGGGCAACGATACTTTAGAAAAAAACTCTCAAGGTTCCCCAGTTCCTTTGGGAAGATTTTCGAGCATTCGTAATCCTACTAAGCAACAGGAGTGCTAATCTGAAGTTCTTCTTTGCCCCTATCCCTCTCGTCGTGAGGAGTTGATTGAGATGAAGCTACATGATCTACTAAGGGCGATTCCTAATAGTGTGCAAATGCCGAATCATCCAGCACTTGACGCCCAAATCACGGGAATCTGTACTAATTCCCACGCCTGTCAACCCGGAAATTTGTTTATTGGTATGCCCGGAACCCGTGTAGATGGTGGGGAATTTTGGCAAAGTGCGATCGCGAGGGGTGCTGTCGCGGCTTTAATTTCTCCCCAAGCGGCACAAAAACACCCGCCTCAGCCGAAACCCGATGCTGAACCTCCCTGCATTATCTGTGCTACTGACATGACGATAGCCTGCGCCCAAGCGGCGGCGGCGTTCTACGACTATCCTACCCGCCAGCTTCAGTTAGTTGGCGTCACCGGCACTAATGGCAAAACCACTACAACCCATCTGATTGAATTTCTCCTCACCCAAGCCCTGCGTCCCACTGCCCTTTTTGGTACACTTTATGCCCGATGGCAGGGATTTTCCCAAACGGCTGTTCACACCACACCCTTTCCCGTAGAACTGCAACAGCAGCTACGTCTAGCTGTAGCGGCGGGTTGCGAGTTAGGGGTGATGGAAGTCAGTTCCCATGCCCTGGCACAAGGTCGGGTGCTAGGATGTGAGTTTGATGTCGCCGTATTTACCAATCTCACCCAAGACCATTTGGATTTTCACCGCGATATGGAGGATTATTTCGCGGCAAAGGCATTATTATTTAATCCCGATTATCTCCAGGGCAAAGCGATTATTAATGCCGATGATCCCTACGGTAAGCGTTTAATTGAACAACTTGGACGCGATCGCACCTGGAGTTACAGTGTTCATGATGCCTCGGCAGATTTGTATACGAGTGACTTGACTTATGAATTGATTGGTGTTAAGGGAACGCTGCACACGCCAGTCGGTGAAGTGACGTTCAATTCTCCCCTGGTGGGTCAGTATAATTTGTCAAACGTTTTGGCTGCCATTGGTGCAGTGTTAAATTTAGGGTTAGATCTAGACATTGTGATCACTGCCTTAAACCAATTTCCGGGAGTACCCGGGCGGATGGAGCGGGTGCAAATTCAACCGGATCAGGATATTAGCGTGATTGTCGATTATGCTCATACGCCGGATAGTCTGGAGAACTTGCTCAAAGCCGCACGACCGTTTATTCAGGGAAGAATGATTTGTGTATTTGGTTGTGGAGGCGATCGCGATCGCACCAAGCGTCCGAAGATGGGGAAAATTGGCGCAGAATTAGCCGATGTAGCCGTTGTGACGTCAGATAATCCTCGTACTGAAGACCCAGAAAAGATTATCCAAGATATCTTAGAAGGGATTCCGGCTACTGTAGAGCCAATCGTGATTAGCGATCGCGCCACGGCGATTCGCACGGCGATCTTACAAGCCCAACCCGGTGATGGGGTGTTAATTGCTGGGAAAGGTCACGAAGACTATCAAATATTAGGGACAGAAAAAATTCACTTCGATGACCGTGAACAAGCGCGAGAGGCTCTCTTAGGTCGATTTAGTTAGCTCACTCAGGGCGGGTTTACTTACCTCTGGGTCAAAGGAAGCGATAGTAGTGAAACCCGCCCCTACATTCCTTAAAACCAAGTTCCCTCGAGGATCGCGTTGGGTCAAAATTATGCCATACGCCAAGTGAAGGGTCAAAACTTTCCTCTCTGATAAACTCACTACCTACACTGGATTTGTCCCTTTACCAGCTAGCTCTCGATAATTTGACAACTCCTCAGTCACTCTCAATCAGTCCAGTGGGACTCAAAACCTTAGTTGGAGCCATGGTTGATGTACTGATTGAGGAAAAAATCCCGGCTACGATCTGGGTTAAGTCTCCATCTGTCGCCCGGTGGCGGGAGGAACTGTTGCGGTATCGACAACAGATAGGTATTCCTCAAACCCTCTATTGGTGTAATTGTTTTGGCGAAGCCTCTGATGCTGTCGCAACTCAGGATGAACCAACGGTGAACCCGGATGCTCAACTGTTTCCCATTCAGCTCGCCGCCGGAAGCCAGCTTAAACGGGAGTCGTTTCTATTAGTTCTTTGTGAGCAATTGACCAGTCTGATTGTGGCATATCAGCCACCTGAGGGGAAGAGTTCTCATCAGTCTCAGTCATGGCTGACTATTTGTACCTTTGAGCGACGAGTGATCTATCAGGTTTTGCAGAGACTCCGAGGAAGTATTGCGATCACAGATAGTACACCCGATGAGTTACTAGCTGGAGGGAAAAACCCATTTTCCTTAGTTCGGGCGACAGATGAAAAGATATTAATCACCCAGGTGTTGATCAAACAGTTACAGCGAACGGAGGAAATTTTACAGTCACGGACAATGGCTGAATCGGGACAAAATAGCGCCATCAGCCAATTAACCCATCACCTCAGCCATAAAGACGAACTCTTGCGGCGAGTGGCGCAGGAACTGAAAACCCCGTTAACGAATATGAAAACGGCGCTAAGTCTGTTGGAGTCGCCTCAACTCAAACCCAACCAGCGCCAACGTTATATGCAGCTACTCAATAGTGAATGCGATCGACAAAATTCGTTGATTGTGGGATTGCTGGATCTGGTTGAAGCCAACGAACCCCAACCTGGAGTCAAGTCTGTTGTGGAACTCGCACAGATTCTTCCCAGTGTGGTGAGTACCTATCAGCCGTTGGCTCAAGAGAAAGGGATTCAACTCGGTTATACCATCCCAGGTGATCTGCCAAGTGTTTCCTGTCGAGAAACCTGGTTACGGCAAATCACCATTAATTTACTACACAACAGTCTCAAATTTACTCCCCCTGGGGGTCAAGTGAAGGTGTTAGGGAGTCTTCAGGGGGAATATGTTCAGCTTGCGTTTACCGATACAGGAAGTGGAATTGCTGTGAGTGAAATTCCTAAGATTTTTGATAGTTTTTATCGGGGACGTCCAATTCCTGGAGAAGAAATGGGAGCGGGTTTGGGATTAACCATTGTACAGCAGTTGTTATTGCGTTGTGGGGGTTCAATTTCGGTAAAGAGTCAACTGGGGAAAGGTGCGACGTTTAAAGTATTATTACCTGTTGTTCGGTAGTACGGTAAATCGGAAAGATGAGGTATACTGCGGTATTTGAAGTAATATAAAATTTAATAAATAGAGAGCCGGGAAATCAATTTCCAGCTCAAAGCTAAAACCCGTTAAAACGGGTTAAGTTGAGAAATCCAATTATCAATGGATAATTAATAATTGATAATTGGCAATTGATTAATTTGGTCTAAGACCTCTTCGTTTACGAAGAAATTAAAAAAAAATCCTTAATTTCAATCCTTTTCTTTTAAGGAGAGGTCATTATCCATTGTTCATTAGAATTGGATATTAAGGCGACAGTGGAAACGATGGGGCGTCAAGGGATTTTACTGACACCAGTGTTAATTCCGCGTCGGATTAATCGCACAGATTTAGTGTTAATGATTGATCAGGAAGGTTCAATGGTGCCGTTTCATCGGTTGTCGCGACAGTTAGTTGAAACAGCCCAACGAGGGGGCGGTTGCGACAAACTCGTGTATTTTATTTTCATGATTATGTTGATGAGTATTTATATCGTCATCCCGCCTTGGTGAATGCTCAATTAATGGATGAGGTATTAGCAGAAGTGGGGGAACGGGCGGTAGTCTTGATTGTCAGCGATGCGGGTGCAGCACGAGGGAATTTTGATGCTGAACGGGTGAAGCAGACTCAAGAATGGATGGAACGGTTAAAGCAATCGGTGCGTTATACAGCTTGGTTAAACCCGATGCCGAATGAGAGTTGGTTGTATACAACGGCGGCGGAAATTGCCCATTTTGTGCCAATGTTTGAGATGAGTCGTCAGGGGATGAATGCGGCGATTAGCGTATTGCGGGGGCGATATGGAGTTGGGGATAAAATGTATAGATGAGGGGTAAATCAAGCCGGAAAATCAATTTTGGGAACCTCCAGTTCAAATCCGCTCAAACGGGAACTCAGCAAGCCTTAAATCAAGCCAGGAAATAAATTTCCGGCTTAAAGCTAAAACCCGTTAAAACGGGTTGAATTATTAGGATGCATGTCAACTTTATAATGGCATAGCACACCCAACTTGAGGGATTAGAATTACGTCCAGAAACCGTAGGGGCGCACTGATGTGTACCCAAAACAACCATCAAATCTATTCCACCATTTTAGCTGTATCAGTCCGCCATCGTGAGGAGAGCGAAGCGTAACGCACTATTACTCAAGGTTATCATAGTTTACTAAAGCTAGCTTATACTATTAGTCAGTATTGTGTCTGCCTCAATTCCCAATCCCAATCCCCAATCAAAATCATGGCAACAACGAACCAAGAACGAGAAAAGCGAATCGCTGTTGAGCGGATTGTGGGGTTTGCCAAACAATTTGGGGAAGCCCATCTAAATCTAGCTTGTCACGCCGCCTTTCCTCTAGTTCTCACCCCTGACTTGCTCTACCAAATTTGGGCAACCTTCATCCCGGAAACACCTTGGACGGCGGTAGCGCGGGTGCTGTTGTCGCGTTTATGTCGGCAGGTTGGCTATGATATGTATGAGATGGATATTCCAGTTCGCAATCTGTTGCTCAGGGAATTGAAGGAACAGTTTGGGCAACAAAGATTGGAGGAATTGGGTGCATTTTTGATTGATTATGTAGCGCAGCAGCTTACTGAAGATGATCCGGCTACGCAAGATTTACGAGAGGCGCAGGAGTGGACAGCGTTGGCGTATACGAAGCCTGCTGAAGCAGGGCGAAAATTGGCAGAGGTTCTCAGTGAACGTGTGAAAAGAGAGAAAAGAGATATGGCAGAAGTATTGCGCCTAACTTTATTAGTAGAAACCTATGCAGAACCGTTAGAGGAATTTGGATTTAAACCCTTACTGCGTTACAGTCAGGCAATGAAAAGTTTTGTTCTTGGTGACATAGCAGGTGCAACAGCTCAATTTGACAAAGTGCTTGAAAATGGTAGTCAGGAGGAGATTATTGGGATACAATTACCGATACCATCATTAGTTCCAACCTCTACCAAACAACCTCACTCATATTACCAGGTTGGCGGAAGTTTACCTCCAGATGCTCCCAGTTATGTCATGCGTAAAGCAGACCAAGACCTTTATCAGGCGTTGAAAGCAGGGATATTTTGTTACGTCTGCAATTCCCGACAAATGGGTCTATCTAGCTTACGAGTGCGAACGAAGAAACTGTTAGAAGCTGAAGGAATTATCTGCGCGGTGGTTGATTTGACTCGCATTGGTCGTCAGGCAAATGAACAGCAATGGTATAAGGGAATTGCTTACCGTTTAGTCAGTGAATTACAATTGGCGTCTCGGGTCAATTGGCGACAGTGCTGGGATGAGCATGAATCCTTATCGTCTGTACAGCGCTTAGGTGAGTTTATTGGGGAACTTTTGTTAGCTGTCATCCCTCAACCAATTGTTATTTTGATCGATGAAATGGACAAACGGTCAACCTTTTTTAACTCAAAAGCTTTGTCGGATTACCCAAATGATTACCTATACTATTCCTGCGGGTAGTGAAGCACAGGACATCAACAAATTAGTCAGGTCGCAAATTATTGAAAATTGGGAAGAAAAAGATCATCCTGAACATCTGAGAACTATTCGCGATCGCATACTCAAAAGTAATAAAATTGGAGCTGAATCATTACTTCGCTATTATCAGCAAATTTTACGAAAAGGAGAAATGTTAGCTGATGATAGTCCTGAGCAGGAAGAATTATGTTTATCAGGTTTGGTGGTTAATCGTAATGGTAAGTTGACGGTTCAAAATTTAATTTATCAATCTATATTTAATCAGGATTGGGTTAAAGAAGAGTTAGCAAAAATTGCCAGTTAAAAACTGAAAACATCATTCCCAATATCTTGCCTAATGGTCATCAAATTAATGGGGTGTATAAAACGAGCGATCGCACCCTCCACAATCATTACCTCTACCAACCAGTTTTAACGGGTTTAAGCTTTTAGCCGGAAATTCATTTCCCGGCTCAATCTTTGATAGGGAAACTTATTTCCAGGAGCAATCAGTCACTTATTCACCTCAAAATCCCGTTCCAACGCGGGAATTGCCGTGCCATTTAAATGGTGCGCCTTCTGGTTTAGCACATAAGCCTTCGCCTCTTCCAATTGTTTACCTCCCAAGGTAAACACCCCATATCCGTGTTGCCAACTAAACGCCAAAGAAGAAGCCGATGGCAGATGATTCAAATGATACGCACTACTCCCTTTAATCGCCTTGACAAAATCGGCAACGGATAACTTTGGAGGAATTGAAACCACCAGATGAATATGATCCGCCATACCTCCAATCCCATGGAGAATACAGCCAATCCCATCAGCCTTGCCAATAATATAACGGTATAATTCAGATTCTCGCTCTGGAGTAATCAGAGGTTGACGAGATTCTGTTGCCCAAATAAGGTGGTAGTAGGTGCGCCATAAGGACATTATTTTTACCGCAGCAGGAGTCAGGTGATCAAATTGAGCTGGGAAATCGGTGAGATAGGAAGTGAGCTAGGAAGTGAGCTAGGAAATAAATTTCCAGCTCAAAGCTTAAACCCGTTAAAACGGGTTCAAACATTTACAAGCTGCGTGATTATTTTGAATAGTGTTGTGCCTAATCGAGATTATACCTTATTTCTCTGTGGGCTAATATCTGAGAGCGATCGCGTCAGCACAAAACCGGAAGCCTGTCAGTGAGTAAGGCTTTCAACCCGTTTTAACGGG
>NZ_JAVJZI010000271.1:0-39737 GCF_040223135.1 Coleofasciculus sp. G3-WIS-01 | reverse complement strand
AATTTCACCTTAGTTGGCGGAACAATTAGCAGTTTAGGACAATTAGCCGCCCCCGCCGGACATTTAAAAATAGCCGCCGTAAATGGGGATGCAACAGTGCGGGATGGGTTGGCGCAGTCGGCTATTTTATTGGCGAATAATCATTTAATTTTAGAAGAGAGTCAGTTAGTCACCCCTGGGGATTTAATCTTATTGGCGGGGGATACGGTGCGAGTGCGCGATAGTGTAGAAACTCCGTTTATTGCCCATGCGGGTGGGAATCTTTATATTCAAGGAAATCAAGGCATTGATATTCTGGCATTGAATCATCCGGGAACGCCGTTTCAGAGTGGTGGGGATTTGAGTTTAGTTAGTAATGGGGTGATTTCGGGGGATGCTCATTTTGCTAGTGGGGGTCAGTTTGCGATTCTGAATTTAGCGGGAGAACCCGGTAATTTTATCAGCTTATATGACCCAATTATAAGTTCTGAAGGGGATGTGGTTTTAGGGGATTATACAGGCGCTTCACTTTTAATCGAAGCCACCGGAAGCATCAAGACAGGAAATGTCATAATTACTCAAGCTGATATATCTTTAAATGATACGAATGACCCCACTGACTCAGATATTGCTATATTGACAAGTGAGCCGTCGTTGATTCTGCGATCGGGAGTCGATAATCTAAAATATCCGGTAACTCCGCCAAATCTACCCCAGCCACCCCAGCCACCACCAACAAACTCCACATTCAAGTATAAGAACTATTTTCAAGGAGCGGTTACTTCAGAATGGTCTAATACCAAAACAGAAACAACACCCGCCGGATGTACAACCTGTACAACTTTCCTGGGACCCTTTGGTCAAGAAACGGTAAGCTTAACACTTAATAATCTTCCTTCACCTGCCCAGGTTACAGGATCTTTTGATCTATATATTATTGGATCATGGGACGGTAACGATACCTTTGTGACTAGTGGACCCGATGTTTGGCAGTTGAGTATTGATGGTAATGTGTGGGTAAACGCAACGTTTAGTAATGTCAACAGTAAACAGTCATTTCCTGATGATTATCTTCAAGGAGAACATCCGTCCCATCAATCTGCTGATGCGATAAACGAATTGGGATACACGTCTTCAACTATCCCTGATTTAACCTTTGGTGACTCAATTTACACGATAGAGTTTTCCCTTGAACACACATCAAACTCTCTACAAATAGATTTTGCTAAATTACCACCCGGAGAAGTGCTTGAAAATGAAAACTGGGGCATCGATAATATCGAAATAGTGGCGGAAGCTTCCTCAACACCCCCAGTCACACCACCGGATAATAGCTCAACTTTACCCTCTTTCACGACTTCTGTAAAACCGTCAGATGGCAGTATCACCACAGTTAATATTGAAACTCTAGGAGGACGAGTTATCTTAGACGCAACCAGTGATATAAATTTGATTGGGGGAATTACCTCAAATGGTGGCGAGATTAGTATCAATAGTGATAGTTCCGTTAATGCCACGGGAGTGATTATCGACTCCACGAATAGTGACGGAACGGGCAACAGTGGTAATATTGACGTCACAGCACAGTCAGTTTTCCTCGCTGATGGTGCCCGATTACTTTCTAGAGTAGTTGGTAACAATCAGGGAGGAAATATCACGGTAAAGGCTTCTGAGTCAGTCAACCTGACGAATTCATTGCTGACGGGAAATTCAACAGGTTTGTTTGCTACCTCTAATGGGAGTGGTGAACCGGGAAATGTTTTCGTAGAAACTCCAGAGTTAAATCTTCAAGGAAGAGCCAGAATATTAACAGAAGCTTACGATATAGGAAATGCTGGAGAATTAAGGATTGAAACTGACCGTTTAAGCCTTCAGGGTGGTGCTAGAGTATCAGCTTTAACCTCGGGTCAAGGTAAAGGAGGAAATATAATCATCGAGGCTACGGAGTCTATTCAATTAATCGGTAGTGATGGAACATTTCCCAGCGACCTGACGACTAATGCCCTGACAAATGGACTGTTTAAGCCAGGAGATGCCGGAAATTTAACTATTAATACCAATCAGTTAATTGTGCAAGATGGGGCAATCGTAACCGCTTCCACAACCACAGCAGGTGAGGGAGGAGATTTAACAGTAAATGCCTCAACAGTGCAACTCAGTAGAACAGGTATCTTGAACAACGGTGATGAAATTCCTACTGGTTTATTTACTGATACCAGTAACATTGGTAATGCTGGAGATTTAACCATTAACACCACGAACTTGATTGTGGAAGATGGCGCGATAGCCTCAGCGTCTACCTTTGGTCAAGATGGTCAGGGAAGTCAAGGAGGAAATTTAATCGTGAACGCTTCTTCTGTTGAACTCCGGGGACGTTCCGATAGAGGTTTATCTAGTGGTTTGTATGCTCAAACCTTTGGGACTGGTCAAGCCGGAAACTTGACAATTAATACACAAGATTTAATTGTACGGGAACAAGCCAGAGTTACCGTAGCGGCTGGGGGAGCGACACAAGTAAGAGTTCCGGCAATTCCCGCCGTTCTGTTGGATATTTTGTCTAATCTTGAGATTCCACCAATTAGTCAAGCCACAGGGGATGCTGGGAATATAGGAATCACAGCAGACAAAATAATATTAGAGAATCAGGGCGCTATTATCGCTGAAACCGAAGCAACCGAGGGTGGTAATATTACCCTCAACGCCAACGATATACTACTCCTACGCCATAACAGTTCAATTTCCACCACCGCCGGAACTGCCCAAGCTGGCGGAAATGGAGGTAATATCCGGATTAATTCTCCCTTTATTGTCGGGCTTCCTTGGGAAAATAGCGATATTACCGCCAACGCATTCTTGGGGAATGGGGGGAGAGTTGATATTACCGCCAACAAAATTTATGGACTCGAATTTCGCTCTCGCCTGACTCCCCTTTCTGACATTACCGCCAGTTCAGAATTTGGCGAACAAGGAGTCGTGGAAATCAGCACCTTAGAAATTGACCCCGACACCGGATTACTGCAATTACCTCCCCCAGCTTCTCCCCCAGAATTTGTCAATTTCTGTCAAGGGCGTTCTGACCAAACTCCCAGCCATTTTATCATCAGTGGACGCGGCGGAGTTCCGCCCACGATTTCCCAAGTAACGGGAACAGATAACGTGTGGGAAGATTTACGTCCATTGACTCCCAGTAGTGATAACTCTCCGGCAAAAATTGAACCCGTAACCCAGAGGAGTTCAACGCCAATAATTGAGGCTCAAGGCTGGATAAAGTTACCCGATGGAACAATCGTTCTCACCGCCCAAGCGCCTAATGTTACCCCTAATACGGGTTGGCAAAATCCGCTACATTGTCAAAGTGCGGTTGAGTGATGAACGGGAGATAATGATTAGGGATGAGATTGAGTTGGTGAGGCGTGAGGGATACCCAAATATAGGGGCGAACGTAGGGGCGCACCGACGTGCGCCCTGATGGACTTCATCTTAGGAGCAACGCTATATATTTTTTAACGCAGAGGAACGCAGAGGTTGACGCAGAGGTTCGCAGAGGGATGGGGATGTGGGGAGGTGAGGGGTTGAGAGTTCTGAAATAAATAGGAGGTGGCTGACTGATGACGTTTATTAATCCGAAAACTGATTTTGCCTTTAAGAAAATTTTTGGCTCCAAGAAAAGTAAGGAAATTTTGATTAGTTTCCTGAATGCTATTCTGTATCAGGAACAGGAAACCATTCAAGACCTAGAAATCCTTGACCCTTATCAATCGCCTCGTATTCAGGGAATTAAGGATTCCTATTTAGATGTTAAAGCCGTCATCACCGGAAACAAAACCGTCATCATTGAAATGCAGGTACTCAACGTTTTAGGATTTGAAAAACGAGTCCTGTATAATGCCGCAAAAGCCTTTTCCATTCAATTGGGAGTCGGGGAAGATTACAACTTATTAAATCCGGTAATTGCCTTAACCATTACCGACTTTGAGATGTTCCCCAACAGTACCAACGTCATCTCTCGCTATTGCCTCAAGGAGAAAGAAACCTTAACTGATTATACCGATGATATTGAATTAGTCTTTGTCGAATTACCCAAATTCAATAAAACCCTGGAGGAATCAGAAACCTTAACCGATAAATGGCTCTACTTTCTCAAATTCGCTAACACCTTAAAAGACGTGCCGCCGCCAATGGCAACGATTCCCGCCATTAAACAGGCATTTACCATTGCCAGACAGAGTAAACTAACCAAGCGAGAGTTAGAAGCCTTGGAGAAGCGAGAGATTTTTATTCAAGATAGTTACAATGCGATTCGCAAAGCCAAACTGGAAGGAAAAGAGGAGGGTATGCGTGAAAAAGCGATTGCCATTGCCCGTGAACTCCTCGATGTTTTAGACATGGAAACAATCAGTCAAAAAACCGGATTAAGTATTGCCGAAATTCAAGAGTTAACCTAGATGTAACTAACTTAAAGTTGGTGGGCAATGCCCACCCTACGGCTTCCCCAAGAAAAAATGACATAACAAATAACCATGAACAAAACCCATCGTCATCTACTAATTGGATTTATTCTAGGATTATTCCTATTCACAGGTATCCCCCCTGTCTTATCCCAAATTAATCCAATTACCCCCCCTATCCAATCCGCCGCACAATCTATAGCCCAAGGAAGAACCTTTTACGCCGCCAAAGAGTATCAACAAGCCATTCACCTCTGGCGACAAGCCGCCCAAGGCTATGAAACCCAAGGGAATACCCTGCATCAAGCCCAGGCATTGAGTTATCTGTCCTTAGCCTATCAGAAACTGCACCACTGGACAGACGCCGACGCTGCAATCACAGCCAGTCTGAGTCTATTAGATACCGTAGCAGAATCAACAGAGCGATCGCGCCTTTATGCTCAAGCCCTGAATCACCGAGGTCGTCTAGAATTAGCCTTAGGGCGGGCGGAATCGGCATTAGCCACCTGGAAGCAGGCGACGCAAACCTATCAGCAACTCGATGATGACATCGGAGTCAAAGGTAGCCTATTCAACCAAGCCCAAGCCATGGAAGCCTTAGGACTATATCGTCGCGCCTGTCAGATTTCGCTGCAAGCCCTTCAGGTAGACAATCACTGCAACTTATCTGAGTCAGGGGAATTAAACGCCGCCGTTAACACCCTTACCCAGCAATCTCAACCCGCGTTTACCGTTGTCGGGTTACGCCACTTAGGAAATGTTCTCCGCCTGGTTGGTCACTGGCAAGACTCCCAAGACATTTTACAACAAGCCTTAGCCCTAGCCAAACAAATCAACTCCCCATCTGACCAAAGTGCCACATTACTTAGTTTAGGCAAAACCCAATACACCTTATATCGCCAAGCCAAAGACTTATGGGAGAGAAGCAATATAACCCAGAATCGCGAAACTGCCAAAGAATGGGCAAGGAAAGCCTTAAACACCTATCAGCAAGCCGCCGCCATCAACACCGACTCCACCACCTTACCCCTAGAAGCCCAACTGCATCGACTCCATTTATTAATCGAGTTTCAGCAGTGGTTACAAACCCTAGAAAAAACCGATACAACCGCCAACCCCGCCGAATTTCCCCCTCAAATTAAATCCCAAGTTGAGACATTAATCAACAGTCCCCTTGCCAACTTACCGCCCAGTCAAATCGCCATTTATAGCCGACTCAAGTTTGCCCAAGATTTACTAAAATTACCCCAGTATGACCCAAACTTGAGTCATGCCCTTGATTATACCCAAGTCGCCTTAAATCAAGCCAAATCCCTACAAAACCAACGGGCAGAATCAGACGCATGGGGTACACTAGGTCACATTTATGAACACAATCAACAATGGTCAGATGCCCAAACCTTGACCCATCAAGCCCTCGGTTTAGCCCAATCCCTTAACGCCGACGACTTAGCCTATAAATGGTTATGGCAATCGGGACGAATTTATTGGCAACAGCAGCAAAAAGAAAACGCCATTCCTGCTTACGACGCATCAATTAAGCTGCTGAATTCCGTGCGCCGAAACTTACTAGCCATTAACCCCGGTGTGCAGTTTTCCTTCTTAGACGATGTGCAACCCATTTATCAAGAATTCCTAAAAATATTATTACAACCCGACGCCAATCTCGACCATCTCCGCCAAGCCACACGCATCAGCGAAGCCCTACAACTGGCTGAACTCGAAGACTTTCTCCGCTGTAGCTTCACCAACTTAGTCCCCATTGACCAAAGTGAAAATCCGCCCACTGCAATTATTTATCCCATTTTACTCGAAGACCGCCTGGAAGTTCTAGTTAAATCGCCCCAATCTAACTCATCTCCAGGAAACGTTTATCGGTATACCACCCAAGTTTCTGCCCAAGAATTTAGCCAAACCCTCTACGACTTACGCCAACAATTAGATGACCCCCAAAATCCAGTAGACCGCTTAATTTTACCCCCAGCCCAAAAACTCTATAACTGGTTACTCCAATCAGCGCAGGCTAACTTACCCCAACAGGGAACCCTCGTCTTTGTTCTCGATAGCACCCTACAAAATCTCCCCATTTCCATTCTCCACGATGGTCAACATTACCTAGTCGAAACCTATAACATTACCGTTAGCCTAGGGTCACAATTACCCAACCTTAAACCCTTATCCCCAACCCATTGGCAAGGACTACTAGCAGGAATTAATAAAAAAGCCGAGAGTTACCCGCCCAAACTACCCGCCTTATTCAATGTCTGGGAGGAACTGAATCAGATTCACAACACCATTCCCAGCCAACTTCTAAAAAACGAACAATTTACCCAAACCAACCTCCAAAACCAACTCATTGACCATCCATTTTCCGTGATTCATCTAGCCACCCACGGCGAATTTAGTTCAGATGCAACCAAAACCCTCATCTACGCTTGGGACAAAAAAATACCCGTAGAAAAATTTGGTCAACTGTTGCAACAGAGAGAACAAACCCGCAGCGAACCCATTCAATTATTAGTCCTCAGCGCCTGTCAAACAGCATCTGGTGATAAACGTGCCGCCTTAGGATTAGCCGGAGTCGCCTTAAGAGCAAATGCCAGTAGTACCGTCGCCAGTTTATGGCGCGTCAGCGATACCTCCACCGCCCAATTAATGGACGAATTTTACCAGCAATTAAGCCAAGGCACTCACAAAGCCGAAGCCCTAGCCAACGTGCAACGAAAATTCATAAATAATCCCGATAATCCATCCCATCAACATCCTTACTATTGGGCAGCATTCATCCTAGCCGGAAACTGGTTTTAATCCTTCGTAGTAAGGGAACCTTAGCCCTAGCTCTATTTCCGACATCAACCCAAATCATTCAATCCCTCTGCGTACCTCTGCGCTAACCTCTGCGCTCCTCTGCGTTAAAAAATATAATTCTCATGCCAACAAAATACAGAAGAAAATGAATTACACCTAACTAGCGTTAATGTTCACTGTACGCTTGAAATACTGTACGAAAACGTAGAATTAAGTTCGTAGTAGGGGAACCTTAGCCTAGCTATATTTCCCGCATCAACCCAAAGATACTGAGGTTAAACCGGGCGCACTGACGTGCGCCCCTACGTCAAATCAATTTAATCGCCGCATCGCTTTTTCCACAGTCTCAATCCGCTGTTGAGCACCAATCGCCTCATATCCCGCCTTAGCGTCTTGATACCAACGCCGCGCTTCTTCATAATTATTATCCATTTCATAAACTTCGCCTAGAAACTGGGCAACTTGCGGAGTCAATTCAGCATTATTTAACTGCTGATAATTGCTGTAGGCTGCTGTTAACACCTCAACAGCTTGCGGTAATTTTTCCTGCGCCACAAAAGCTCTCGCCAGTCCAATTTGCGCCTGGGCAAGTCCGGCAATATCTTGACGACTTCTTGCCAAATCTAGGGATTCTTGATAGACTAATTCTGCTACTCGCGGTAGCTCCAATCGATTATATAAATTCCCTAGACTCTGGTAAACCTGCAAACTCTGGCTATTATTCTCAATCGCCTTTGTTAGCGTTTGAATAGCTAGAGTCATCAAGTCATAGTCTTGGTAAACCTGGGCAAGTTGCAAAGCCATTTCATCTGCACTCAGATTCTGCAGGCGAATCTCTTCCACCTCAACCATCACCGATTCAGCTTGGCTAGGTGTCATCAGTCTAAACATAGATTTCCCAGCTTTTCCATCCGCCTCAACCATCAATTCATAATTAATCCCGGCGGTTAATGGGGATTGATTGGCTGGATAGGGAATTTCCGTGTCTCGCACATTCGGTAATTCCCAGACAGTTTCCCCCGATCGCAACAAACGCACGGTATACTCTTGAGTATCAGGTAGCGGTGTCCAAGATAGGGTAGGTTGCGGATTTAGCAGAGAACCTCTGGGAGGAGTGATAATCCGAATATCCGTCAAACCACTGCGACGAGGGAAACGACAAGGACCATTTTCTGGGCAGATTGGTTTGGGGTTTTGGGTATCCGCGATCGCACGTTGCCAAACAATACTCTCGATTCCCGTTGCTAGGGCGAATGCAACCGTCAAGGGAAATAATATCTTAAGTTTCATGTTAACACAACAGCATGGTAGCAGCAGAAGACATTATTTTAATTGTAGAGACGTTGACGGCTACATTTCTACAGATATTTTATCAGACATAACCCATTGAATCAGGGCGGGTTTATAAACGTGAATCTCATACCCAGAAACCTGAGAAGTAAAACCCGCCCCTACCAACCCATTTGGGATCATCAATCACTTAGTTGTGCCTTTAAATATTCTAATGCATCAGTTTGCCATACTTGTACTTCTGGTAATCCTCCCGACTCAGCATTGCGACAGTTTTTCCAAGATATCAATGCTTTTTTATAATCGCCTTGTTTTTGCCATATTTGGGCGATAATACAGTGTGACGCCGCTTGTTTATTATCTAATTTAATGGCTTTTTGTAAATAGTTTTCGGCGTCTTGGTAGCGATTTTGTTCCAGACGCGCCCAACCGAGATTTTTGTAGAGTACAGATTGGAGGCTATTTTTGTCCCTGTCCTCTAAGTCAAGAGTTTCTGTTTGCTGCAAAGCCTTGAGTAGGAGGTTAACAGCTACATCGTAACTACGCTTTTGCCAAATTTGCAAGCGGGCAAAATTATTCGTTGCATCGATACCGACATAACCGTTATCCTGCATAGCAAGTTTATATTCAGCCAGCGCCTGTTCAAACTTTTCGTCATCCTCGTAAAGAATTCCTAAATTATAGTGAATCGTTGCCTCTGTTTCAGCGTCTGGCTTTAGGTTTAAAGCTTGAATAAATTGTTGTTTTGCACATTTAAAATCTTTTTGATACTTACAAACCAGTCCCAAATCACTACGGGCTATGGCACTATTAGGATTGATTTTAACCGCTCGTTCCAAATTTAGTCTAGCTTGTTCTAAGCGAAGTTCCATGAGAGCTTCTCGTCCCTGTTTAAAATAATACTGGAATCGCCAAGGTTGTGATAACTGATATCCGCCAATTCCCATGATTCCTAGAGTAATAATAGTGGCAATTCCTTTAGGCGATCGCACCCAGCACAAAAAACCCCGCAACCACAGACTGACGCTAGTTAATCCTTGCGCGATCGCTTGCACATCTTGGGGACGATTTACCACCGCATCTGCCATCAAATCATCGATAAACTCGGCTAAAGGTTTAGAGATTTGTGGTGCTTTATCTTGCCAAATTAACTGACCTGTATTATGATTAATAGGTAGACAACTAGGTGGTTTATTAGTAAGTAAATGAACCAACGTGCGTCCCAAGGCATAAAAGTCGGATTGGGGCAAACATTTACCCTGCCTTTGTTCCGGTGCGGTGTATCCTTCTGATATAATCTTGGTTAATTCAACATCTCCCCGAAGTTTAGCTAAATACGTCCCGGTAATCTCCCGCACACTGCCAAAATCAATTAACACCAATCTGCCATCCGGTTTCAGGATAATATTACTGGGTTTAATATCCCGATGAAAGAATTGGTTTTGGTGCAGGTAATCAACAATTTCTAGAAGTTGTTTCAGCCAATTAAGCGCTAATGATTCAGAAATCGCCCCATACTGTTTCGCCCACGCTTCTAAATTTTGTCCCTCTATTTTTTCCAAAACTAGGCAGTGTAATTCGGTAGTAGTATTAACAGAAACCGTAAAATACCCATCACTCTCCACCTTGGGAATCCCTGGATGGTTTAAAAGTTCCAGCGTTAAAGCTTCCCGTTCAAACAGTTCGACTAATTTGTCATGATTATCTTTAAGAACCTTCATCACTTTTCGGGTTCCCTGATCATCCACCTCAAAGATATCGGTATATTTCCGCGAATCTAATCGGCGTAGGGGTTGAATTAACCGATATCGGTCATAAATCAATAGTGGAGTGCCGCAGGTTTGGCAACACTTCAATTCATCGGGATTTTGACGCTGTTTACAGTGGGGATTAATACAGTAAATCACATAGTTATTAAGGGTAGAAGGGTCAACCTGTAGAGACGTTGCATGCAACGTCTCTACAACTCATTCATTTTGTAGGTTTTCACATATTTCCTAATAATCGGCTGTAAAGTAAAAAAAGGTTCGCTAGTCTTTTTCCCGTCCCCCCCAGTCTTCTCAATTAGATTTCGTCCCCGTAAGGAGTTCAGTACCTCTAATAATTCCGAAAACGAGATAGAATTATTTTTTTGTAACGTTCTCAGGGATAGAGGCTTATCTTGACTAGCTAAACTCTGTATAATCTCTTGCTCTAAATCAGATAACTTCTCAAACTGTCTGTCTAAGTTTTCCCGAAAGATATCATCGACTAAAATAGTTTGTAAATTGGTGAATTCAACCACATCCCCATTAAAATACTCTTGAATCGTCGCAGCGACTAACTTTAAAGCTAAAGGATTACCTTGATAATCCCGAATCAAACTATCCCATTTTTCCTCACCAGTTAAACCGTTTTCGGCTAAAATATTGCGGGCGGCGGCGTCGGGTAAACGGTTAAGTTGTAAGGAATGAACAGAGGGACGAGTTGTTTCTAAGCGTCGGATATCTCTCAGGGTTTCTTGAGAACAAAGTAATAAGCAACTTTGATGGGACGATTCACCAACTTGTCTCAGGAGTAACCCGTATTCCTCATAGTCGGAACTATAGCGTCCAAATCTATCGCCACTTCGCACAATTGTCTCCACATCATCGAGGATAAATAGACAACGGTGTTGGCTTAAATAATCCCGCAACTGGGAGAGTTTCTTATTGAAGTCTGTAGATAAATCTGATTCCTCCTGATTTCCCAAAGCGATAAGCCAATCCGCTAAAAGGGTGTCTAGGGGTAGCGGATTCCTCAGCGATCGCCAGATAATAAAGTCAAACTCCTCCTCTATATCCTGCGCCAAGTTCACCGCCAACGTGGTTTTACCAATTCCACCCATTCCCAGGATGGCGACTAAGCGCGAGTTATCCTTGATAATCCATTGCTTGAGGCTTTTCAGTTCATCTTGACGCCCATACATCACCGAGACATCCGGCGCTTCTCCCCAATCTCGACGCCGAGAGGACTGAGTTTGGCGGGTTTGATAAGCAGATATCAGACGTTGTTTCAATTCCACTAACTTACCAGGACCGGTTCCGGTAATCTCAAACTTGCGATAAACTTCACCCAGTCGTTTCCGTAAGGCGATAGGAGTGATCCCCAGAGATCTAGCAATCTGATCCTGAGTTGACTTGCCTGTCAAGACTAACAATAACGTCTCCAGTTCAGTGTCAGACACACCGCGTTCGTCGGTCAAGGTTTTCAGGAATTCAGGGGGAATTGGGGAAGTCAATGTCGTTAGTTCTCACGTCAAGCTGCACTTTTAATTATAGACTGTGAGATTTAAGGTCTGTTCTCGTCCCAGGCTAGGAACGACGCTAAGGCTAATTATGACAAATGGTCAATGACAAATGACAATGGACAGCGATACAATCAATTATCTTGGCTTTAGCTGACCCATCCGCTAATGTGATCTATCATGCAGCCCATCGGTTATTTTACCGTTGAGCCTACTCATCCCGTTTTCTGCTTATGCAACTGTATACATCCCGGCGTCGAACCAAGATTGTAGCCACGATTGGTCCTGCTACCAGTCATCCAGAGGTGCTAAGAGAATTGATTAAAGCAGGTGCCACGACTTTGCGGCTCAACTTTTCCCATGGCACTCATGATGACCATCAGCGTAGCATTCGCCTGATTCGCCAAACGGCATTTGAACTGAATCAACCTGTGGGTATCCTGCAAGACTTACAAGGACCGAAAATCCGCCTGGGCAAATTTGAGAACGATTCGATTACACTAGAACGAGGAGATCGCTTCACCTTAACCAGTGAACCCCTGCTCGGCACTCAGGAGATCAGTTCCGTCACTTATCAACCCCTCGCCGATGAAGTCCCCAATGGTGCCACAATTCTCTTGGATGATGGCAGAGTAGAGATGCGGGTGGAAGAGATTAATCGCCACAAACGCGCCTTACATTGTCGGGTAATTGTCGGTGGTAAGCTTTCCAATAACAAAGGGGTCAACTTTCCAGGGGTCTACCTCTCCATTCGCGCCCTCACGGATAAAGACCGCCGGGATTTGATGTTTGGCTTAGACCAAGGTGTAGATTGGGTAGCCCTTAGCTTTGTTCGTAATCCCCAAGATGTGCTGGAAATCAAAGAATTAATTAACAGCGCCGGGAAAGATGTTCCGGTTATTGTCAAGATTGAAAAGCACGAAGCCATTGAACAAATGGAGGCTATCCTCTCCCTCGCCGATGGGGTGATGGTGGCTAGGGGTGACTTGGGGGTAGAATTACCCGCTGAGGATGTGCCTATCTTGCAAAAGCGGTTGATTACCACCGCCAATCGTCTGGGAATTCCCGTGATTACCGCCACCCAGATGTTGGATAGCATGGTTAATTCCCCGCGTCCCACCCGTGCGGAGATTTCCGATGTGGCAAATGCCATCCTAGACGGAACCGACGCGGTAATGCTGTCTAATGAAACAGCCGTAGGGAACTATCCCGTAGAAGCCGTATCGACGATGGCAAAAATTGCCACCCGTATCGAACAAGAGGAAATTGTGCGGAATATGGAAGATACCCGCCGCTCAATTCCCAATGCGATTTCCCAAGCCGTGGGTCAAATTGCCGAACAGTTACAAGCGGCGGCGATTATGACCCTAACCAAGACGGGTTCTACAGCTCGAAATGTCTCCAAGTTTCGCCCCTGTACCCCGATTCTGGCGGTGACTCCCCATGTTGATGTGGCTCGACAACTGCAACTGGTTTGGGGAATTCGCCCCCTATTGGTGTTGGATTTACCCTCAACGGGTCAGACATTCCAAGCCGCGATTAATGTCGCCCAGGAAAAACAGCTACTCTGTGAGGGTGATTTAGTGGTGATGACTGCGGGAACGCTGCAAGGGGTTCCGGGTTCTACGGATTTAATTAAAGTGGAAGTGGTGACAGCTATACTGGGTCAAGGCATTGGCATTGGCAAAGGATCAGTGAGTGGTTTAGCGCGGGTGGCGTATAGTGCTGGAGAAGTGAACCACTTTAATCCGGGTGAAATCCTGGTGGTTCCGTCAACCAGTGCGGATTTTGTCGATACTATGCGTAAAGCCTCAGGGGTAGTGACAGAGGAAGATAGTTTAACCAGTCACGCGGCGATAATTGGTATGCGCTTAGGAGTTCCCGTGATTGTTGGGGTCAAGAATGCTACCCAGAGGATTCGTGATGGGGCGATTATCACCCTGGATACCCAGCGCGGTTTAGTCTACTCCGGGGCGATGGCGGCGAGTCCAAGTAGCAGTGGGGCGGTCATGGTGTGATAATTACAGTGTGGTGTAGGGGCGGGTTTAGGGACTTGCGTTTCGCTATTGATGATCACCTTTGTACAAAACCCGCCCTGAGATGGTGCAAGCATGTTGAATTATGGCTGGCTGAATAAGTTGTGGGGTGATGGGGTGATGGGGAGACGCTGACCGGCTTGTAGTAGGGAAGCTTAGCCCTAGATTTGGTTGGGTTTCCTTGCGTCAACCCAACCTACAACTACTACCCCTGTACTGCACCTGTAAACAATTCAAGTTTTTCGCTTTGTTTGATAAACTTGTATAAGTCGATCAATCCCTTTGAATCGATACTCATCCATTAGTTCTAACCCTTGCTTGTGCGTCAGTAAAACATAAGTATCTTCACTCAGTACACATTCCCCAGGTGGACAGATAGCTTCCATTCGAGCCGCCAGATTAATGGTTGCGCCTAAGGCGGTATATTCTACCCGTTGAGAACTCCCCACATCTCCTACCACAGCTTTTCCACTATTGACTGAAATCCGTAATTGTAAGGGTTCCGGTAATACCTCATCGGCATTGAGTTTATCTAGACGATTCAGCATTCCCTTCGCTGTAGCCAAGGCGCGGTCAGCATGATCCGGTTGAGATTCAGGAGCGCCAAAAAATGCCATAATGCAATCGCCAATATATTTGTCGAGGGTGCCATTAAAAGCAAATACTTCTTGTAGCATCTCCTCAAATAAACTATTGAGCAATTGGGCAATTTCTACGGGACTTAACCGTTCTGAGAGCGCGGTGAAGCCGACAATATCGGCAAATAGAATACTGATTTCGCTTTCGGCTGGAGGTAAGCGACCATCGGGTAATGTTTTATAGGCAATGAGTTGTTGAACGACGGCGGGTGAGTGATAGCGTTCTAGCCGTTGGCGAATTATTTCTTCGCTGGTGAGTTTCTGGGTCAAGAGCCAGCGTTGTACACTGGATGCCACGAGATTGGCTAAGGTAGAAAAAAAGCTGAGGTCTTCTTCGCCTTCTTGAGTCCAATGGGTTGACGAGTGATGGGCATCGGCATAGAGTACCCCAACTACCTTATTTTCATCCCAAAGGGGAACTGCGATCGCGCTGCGAATTCCTTTGTACAGAATACTGACTTCTCCCTCAAAGCGTTGGTCAGCTTGGGCATCTGCCGTTTGAATGGCGACTTTTTCAGTGAAGACTTTTTGACATATACTACGACTAATCCAATGGCTGGACTCGGCTAAGGTTTGCTGCTGATTGACGTTTCTGGATGCAGCATTGAGTAATTCCAGTTGCCTTGAACCCGTCACATCTACCAATAAAGCGATACGTTCGATGCTTTCGAGATAGCGAAATACCACATCCTTTACCCGTGAGAAAATGGCTTCGATGGATTCAGCCGCACTTAAACTTTTCGCTATCTCTACCAAATCTTTGAGGCGAGCAATGGTTGTTTCCTTGACACTAAGATCATCACCTTTATCTTTTGCTTGTATCCATTGCTGTTGCAATTCTTTGACACTGCGAAGGATCGTAGCTTCTGCGGGCATCCGTTCTACTTGGGCTGTTTTGCCTGGAGACGGATCAGCCAAAACAACCACCAGGCTGACATCCCCCAACCAAATCACATCCCCGTTTTTCACCAGTTGAGGCGAGGTCACTAGGCGTTCGTTTAGCAGCGTTCCGTTTTTGCTCCCCATATCCTTAATCATCCAATTCTCGGTTGCCGTTTTCAAAAGGCGGGCATGATATCGGGATACCCCTTCGTAGGGCAAGGTTAAGTCGCACTCCGGTAAGCGACCAATTGTAAATACATCCTGATTTACTGTCACCGTTTTTTTAGTATTTCCTTGTTGCAGGCGCAGTTTGAGTTCAGCCATACCTAGATACGTCCTGGAAGCGAATGTGGGGCGCAAAAAGCTTTCCGATAATCCATCAGTTATTTGTTTTAATATTCAAGCCATTGGGGTAAACTTGGGTTTTCCATTCCTTATTATAATGATAGGCGCATTACTAGACCAACGTTACCAAGTGGTTTAGGTTCTAGGACAAGGTGGATTGGGTCATACATATCTGGCACAAGACACCCACCGACCTAGTAATCCGACTTATGTGGTCAAACACCTCAAACCTGCCTACCAGCGAACCGGACTTTTTACAGAGTGCCAGACGCCTGTTTAATCGGGATGCTGAAATCCTGAAAAAACTTGGCACTCATGACCAGATCCCTCGGCTGTTAGCTTACTTTGAGGATAACCAAGAGTTTTATTTAGTACAATATTTGATTGCCGAACATTCCCTAGGTGTGGAACTGCAACCCCTATTATTGATGTGGATAATCTGTGTGGGCAATAAAAGCTCCATAATAGATGCTAAATCGGCAAAATTTTATCACAGAAGCAATTATAAATTTATGAATTTTTCCTAAGATATAGCGTCGAATTGTTTCAATTCTTAAAGAATTCGTAGCTGTCATGGCAGTCGATGTCAATACTTTCATGAGTTAGCCTCCTTGCCGACAACATCTTTGCCTCCCTAGCGGACTGTTGCTCCGGGCGTGCAAGACTTGAGTAATCAGGGATAGAGTGCATCATCAAATCCCCTGTTTTCATTTTAGGTTAAATCGGTTACATCGTTTTCTCAATCCATCGGCTGTGAGCCACGCGATCGCATCTCTATTGCCAGCCTCAAGGTTTGGTGATAACAGATGCTGGCTCAACAGCTTACCCAGCAATGGGTTTCTCTGTAAAAGATTAATCTATTATTTAATCGTTAAAATGTCAGCACCATAACATATATACACTGTTTTATAACCTAAATTATTCTAGAGGAAAAGATAGATCAAGTTTTCCAACAATGCATTCTGAGAAATACCTAAATCTTTATCGAAACTTTATAGGAATTTAATAAAACCTGTTAGATAATGGTCTTTAAGTAGAGGCGGGTCTTGCATTGTGTTTAAATTTACTATTGTCATTACCACCTATAATCGTTTGTTTCTGTTACAACGAGCCGTTGAATCAGCATTGTCACAAACCTTACCCTGTGAAGTGATTGTTGCTGACGATGGTTCCTCAGATGGTACAGAGGCATACATCCGTAGTCTAGGCGATCGCGTAGTTTATCACCGCAATCCAGTTAACTTGGGACATTGCGCCACGATGAACGCCGCCGTTAGGCTAGCTCGGGGGGATTGGATTAAACCTATTGACGATGATGACTATCTTGCCCCCAATTGTATCGAGGAATTGACCCACGCGATCGCCAGGTATCCCCAAGCGGTTCTGTGTTCCTGTCAAGGTATACAAGTCAACGACAAGGGTAGAGAAGTAACACGCACCCAACCGATAAGCGATGCTCCAATTGATTATGTGCCTCAGTCTGAGATTCATTATCGGATGCTTCTAGAGCAACTGCCCTTTGGTACACCTGTACAAGTTGCCTTTCGCAAAGATGCCTTTTGTAAATCGGGCGGTTGGGATTCCAGCTTTGAAGTGAACTACGATGATATTGACTCATGGGTGAAAATTGCTCAATATGGAGATGCCATCCTGGTTAATCAGCATTTAGCCTACCGGACATTATGGCATCAAGGGAATCATCTCAAGTTTTCCCTACAACAGCGCCTGCAAAAGCATATCTCGATTAAAGAAAAAATTTATAGATTTGTCCATCCCAAGTACCATCACTCTCTTCCTCCGCTTCAAGATATTCAGGATTTTTTGACGTTGTACTGGAGTTTAGTGGGCTTCAAGCAAGGAAAATTTTCTGACGCTTTTACCCTGCTATTTCCCGCTCTGTTTTCTCGGAAAGCTTGGCAGCTATTAACTCAAGTGATTTACGCTAGAAAATTTGAGCCAACCTCTGAGCAACATTGCCAAGAACCAATGTCTAAGCGCATGTCTTTATCACCTGAGACATGGTAAGCGAGGCATCCTCTTTCCTCGTCCGTCCTGGAAATGGTTACGGACTTGGGCTTTTCAGCTAATGGTAATTGCTCATAACTTCTAGACCTCCGCGATAGCAGGTCTGGGTAGTTTATCTCCACCAGACGTACAAATTATTGATGGTAGGGAAATAGAGTTTTGAGAATCCGGTCTACACTCCCTTGTCCATAGACTGACTTTTCCTCCTGGGAGTTGGCAGATTCAGGTTCCTCCTCCGTCGTGGACTCACTAGAAGCTATCTGTGAATCAACGGGCGGGTTGACCTCCTGCTGTTTAGGAGGAGATGGAGGAGATGGGATCACCGCTTCTGGAGGATTGGGGCTAACCGGAGGAGTCGCACTTAAGGATACATCAGCAACTTGACGCCCTGAATCGCCAATGACAGACGCGGCGGGAACAACTTGTAATCGCTCAATCGAAGCATTCCAAATCGTAGTCAATGGACCGACACAGGCATTTGCCCCAATTTTACCCTGACCCACGACCAACACACCAGCACCCAGACTGGCTCCGGTTTCTACCTCTAAGGTTCCTTGGTAAGCGTGAATAACTGAACCAGCCCCAATACAAACACCCGCCCCGATAATAATTTTACTCTCAGGATTAGCCCGTAAAATTACTCCCGATGAGATCACAGCACTCGGATCAATAGTTACATCACCTTGAACATAGACATGAGAATGACTGCTCAATGGTAGTGGCAGGGGCAAATGCATTTTATATTTATAGACATTATAAACGTGAAGATAATCAGGTCAATAGAATCAGAAGTTTCTCGATTGTGAAACAGGCAATTTCGGATTATCTCTCCTGCCAAAGAAAGGGATTGAGGATTAAAGATTGTCAATTTATAATTGAACAATTCTGGAGAAAGAATCCCTAGGAGATCTTACCCTATCTCAAATCCCCAATCGAAAATAACCCTTTCTCTGCAAGCGGACTTCTAACAGTTATTGAGGTAATGGTTGCTCACTCTGGCTTTTGAATCAGGGTTTCCAAAACACGCCGCTTGGCTTTTGGATCAATGCCAATCAGACGTACATATTCTCCACTATGTTCAGCCATACAGCCTTCTAACCCCTCAATCACCTCAGAAACCTGATTGGATTCGATAGGAGAACAGCTTTGCCAGGAACTGGTGCGGAAGCGACGCTTGTCAGCGTGTTCGGTACCAATTTTGTAGCCCTGAGCTAACAAACCCCGGACTTGATCAATCGCCTCTCGGCTCAAAGAGGTGTCTCCTAGTGATACAGAATCCGGTTTAGCGGGTGCGGATACCGGAGTGCTGGTGCTGGCGCGGCGACCATTGGAGGTGGAGGAGACTGATGTCCCTGTTGTCAAGGCTTTACTATCGGGTCGTTGAATAATTTCTTGCATCACCCGCCGTTTCGCATTGGGGTCAATCCCAATCAAGCGCACGTACTCACCCTCATGTTCGGCTAAGCACTCGGTAATCGCCGCCATCACCTCCGATTCCCGATTGGATTGAATCGACATCGCGCTCTTCCAGGAACTGGTGCGGAAGCGCCGCTCATCGGCATATTCTAAGCCAATCCCATAACCTTGAGCGACCAGTCCCGCCACCGTTTGCTGAAGATCAGACTCTAATTGAGGTTGTGAACTGGAAACTTGACGGTTGTTGCTCGCCGCAGGTTGACTATAACGATAACTTGAAGACGCTTTAGAGGGGGTGGACGTGGATGGTTGATCACCTGGTCTTTGGATAATTTCTTCCATCACCCGCCGTTTGACTTTCGGGTCAATCCCAATCAAGCGCACGTACTCACCCTCATGTTCGGCTAAGCAATCGCTCAGAGCATCGAGTACCTCTGATTCTCGATCTGAGTGAATCGCGATCGCACTTTTCCAGGAACTCGTCCGAAAGCGCCGCTCATCTGCATATTCGGCACTAATCCGATATCCTTGAGCTAACAGTTGACGAATTTGTTTTTGAAGGTCTGAACTTATGGCTGTATAGGAAGGCATGGAACTATAAGAATAAGAAGAACGACGAGAAGATTGATTTCCATTTTCGGTATCCGACTCAGACGGCTGAACCCTCTCATTGCGGATTGGCGCAATACAAGCTTCATCCTCTGCACACTGATACCCCGATCGCAATGCCTCATTACATGCGATAAGATGGTGAGCAAACGTGAGATCCTCCTGTTGGACATCGGGCAGTCGATCCGCTTGCTGCTGGTTATTAATCACTGCTCCAGAAGGTATATATTTCCCCGGCGGAATTTCCACATCTTGCACCAAGGCATGCATCATAACGATACAGCCATGACCGATGCGAGCATTAAACACGGTGGAGCGAAAGCCAATAAAGCAATCATCTCCAATGAAAGCTGGACCATGAATTAGGCATAGATGAGTGATAGAGGTATTCTTGCCAATCCAGACCGAGTAGGATTTTTGGTCATCTCCCATCACTCGCCCATCTTCTAAGCCATGAATCACCACTCCATCTTGAATATTCGAGCCTGCGGCAATGTAAAATGGTCCACCTTCGTCTGCTCGAATGGAAGTCCCCGGAGAAATCAGGACATTTTCGGCGATTTTGACATCTCCGATAATGTTAGAAAACGAATGGACGTAGGCACTTTCGTGAATTTGGGGTTCCGCCAAACTTTTTGACCAAGGGGTCGGGGGTGCCGCGTAGCTACGAACTACCATGATAATATTTTCCTGCCTTTGACAACGTATATCAACGTTTTGTTTTCTGGGATTGAACCAAGAGCATTTCATCCAAATTGCTCATCCAAATCCCTTGAATGTCTGCCCAAATGGGAAGATAAAGATCGTAGAATACTTATTGGGTTTCCCCGCCAAATCAGGGTTTGAGTTCTCTGTTTGGCGGTTAGTAATCTTAGACCGACAAGTGAGTCCGACTCAGAGCTTGCTCGTAATTGGTGTTAACGATTTCCGATTACCTTCTCACCCCACACTATCGATATTGATCTTTCTTACTGTAGAGAATGTGATTATCTACACTAACCGTGTCGATAATCCCCACTACCATAGCATCAATAGGACGCTTATCACTTTCCCCCACCTGACGTGCTGCGCTGCCACAACTCACCAAAACCCACTCATCCGTACCCGCACCGACAATATCTGCTGCCACTTCGTAGTTGGGTAGAGGTTTACCCTCCTCGTCTATAAACTGTACTAAGAGAAATTTTACACCTCTTAGGCTAGGTTCTTTACAAGAGCTAACCACTGTACCCCGCACTCTGGCAATTTGCATTTATCCTCCACTACTGGGATTTTGGATAGTTGGATTTTGGCAGATTGAGTCTCCGCCCTCAAGGGAGATACTCTTGCGGCTCCCCCAATTCCCAATCAGCCTTTCCCATTCTTTATACTTAAGGATAATTAAGGACGGTTAAGCGGACGGATAGCATTGGTGCTTTCCCGGAACTGTTCCACGTCTTCAGTGTACCGAATCGGCAGCACGTACTCTAGGTTTTCATGGGGACGGGCGATAATGTGAGTGGATAGAACCTGACCCCCATTGACGCGCTTGACGTTATCTACACCAGCGGCGACGGAGGCTTGGACTTCCGACACATCGCCCCGAACGATAACCGTTACCCGACCACTACCAATTTTTTCATACCCAACCAAAGTGACGCGGGCGGCTTTTACCATGGCGTCAGCGGCTTCGACGACAGCGGGAAAGCCAAGGGTTTCTACCATTCCAACGGCGATTGACATAAACGTTTCTCCAAAATCTAGGGGTTTCTCTGTTTTGACACCTAACCAGCGCCAGGATTTAGCCCAATCTAAGCGTAGAGGTATCGCTAATAGGCTCGGAATTGTTCCACGGCTTCGCTATATCGAATCGGTAGGACATATTCCAAGTTTTCGTGGGGACGGGCAATGATGTGGGTTGATACGACTTCACCCCCATTGACCCGATTAGCCGCTTCTACGCCAGCGGCGACGGAAGCTTGGACTTCTGAGACATCGCCCCGCACAATTACCGTGACCCGCGCACTGCCAATTTTTTCATACCCGACTAAGGTGACACGGGCGGCTTTCACCATGGCATCAGCGGCTTCGACGACAGCCGGAAAGCCTTTTGTCTCAATCATTCCTACAGCAATTGGCACGTTTATTTTCTCCTTGCAACTACGTTGACGATGAGTCAGCCCATCCCGGTTGGGCAAAAATTTGGACGGGAATGCCGAATTCTAGCCATAAATTACTAGCCAAAATCAAGCATAGAGAAGCTTGGTACAATTGACAATATAAATTATTATGATAATTCTTAATCAAAATGTTTAATAAAACTTAACATTGGCGCGATAATAATCGAGAGGTTAGGCAAAATTCTCAGCTTTTGCCAAAAGTTGGCTTTGTTTTATAATTTTTTGATAATCTTTCTATAAGTTGAATGATTTATTTCCAGGCGTCGTGGCAATCACCTCATCTCAAGCTGGGGCAACGGGTAGAACAGAAGCACTGAAGCAGGGAGAGAAGGTCAAGCGTCTATAACTATAAGCTCAGTTTATCACTTTGATTAAGCTGACTTTTAAATAGAGGGACTCAAACGCTGAGTAAGACAAGAGAATCCCTCTGTTAATAAGCAAAATTCTGTATCTATATGATCAACCAACGAGGGATGCAAGCGGGATGACAGAGTTTCTGAATCAGACAATTTGGTTAATACCATTTTACGGGTTAATTGGCGCAATTTTAACCCTACCTTGGGCAACAGGTGTAATTCGTCGCACAGGTCCCCGTCCGGCTGCATATTTTAACATATTAATGACGATTGTTACCTGTATTCACGGCGGAGTGATTTTTCGGTCTGCCGTAAATCAGCCGATGGTGAACGAGTTTGTGTTCGACTGGCTACAAGTCGGCGGCGTCAATTTCTCCTTCGCCCTAGAAGTGTCTCCCGTGAGTACAGGCGCTGTAGAAGTGGTTACCAGCCTCAGCCTGTTGGCGCAGCTGTATGCCCTAGGCTACATGGAAAAAGACTGGGCATTAGCTCGCTTTTTTGCCTTAATGGGATTCTTTGAAGGGGCTATGAGTGGGATTGCGTTGAGTAATTCCTTACTTTTAAGCTACGCCCTGTTGGAAACGCTCACCCTCTCCACCTATTTACTCGTCGGCTTTTGGTATGCTCAACCCTTAGTGGTTACCGCTGCACGAGATGCCTTTCTCACTAAACGGGTGGGAGACATGTTGCTGTTAATGGGGGTTGTGACACTGGGAAGCCTCGCCGGTAGCTTAGACTTTAATAACCTATATGATTGGGCGGGAACCGCAACCCTCTCCCCCGTCTTCGCCACGTTACTGGGACTCGCCTTAATTGCTGGACCCCTGGGGAAATGCGCTCAATTTCCCCTGCATTTGTGGTTAGATGAAGCAATGGAAGGACCCAACCCCGCCTCCGTCTTGCGGAATTCCTTGGTTGTCTGCTGTGGGGCTTATGTGTTGATTAAACTGCTGCCGATTTTAGCCCTATCCCCAGTTACTTTATCCGTGTTAGTGGTGATTGGCACAGTGACGGCAATTGGTGCATCCTTAGTCGCTATTGCCCAAGTTGATATTAAGCGATCGCTCTCCCATACCACCAGTGCCTATTTAGGATTGGTGTTTATCGCCGTGGGAACCGGACGCGCTGATATTGCCGTGGCGTTACTCCTCGCCCATGCCTTTGCCAAAGCTCTATTATTTATGAGTACCGGTGCGATTATTCTCACCACCAGTAACCAAAATCTCACCGAGATGGGCGGCTTGTGGTCACGGATGCCCGCGACAACTACTGCCTTTGTTGTCGGAACGGCTGGGATGATTGGGCTATTGCCCCTAGGGGGGTATTGGGCATTAAGTAAAGGTATTAACTCCCTGTGGACTGATTCACCCGGATTAGTCGCAACTTTTATCGTGGTGAATGGCATTACCGCTTTAGGACTAACCCGCGTCTTTCGCTTGGTATTTTTAGGCAATCCCCAGCCAAAAACTCGCCGCACTCCTGAAGTCGCTTGGCCTATGGCGTTTCCGATGGTGGGGTTAACTCTGATTACTCTGATTATGCCTTTGTTGCTGCAACAATTAAACTTGTTACCCCCTGAGAAGTATGAGTATTTGGTTAAGGTACCCCAACTATTATTATTGGGTTCCAGTGTAGCCGGTTGTGCGATCGGGGGTTTAATTGATCTGCCTAGAACTGGACTAAGATCTATTAGCTTACCCGTGAGATTTTTGCAAGATCTTTTAGCTTACGATTTTTATGTCGATAGACTTTACAACTTGACAGTCGTGTTTGCCGTTGACCTGTTTTCTAAACTGACTGCTTGGATTGACCGTCATATTGTCGATGGTGCGGTGAATTTAGTTGGTCTGGCTACTGTCGTTGGCGGTCAATCATTAAGGTATAGTGTTTCAGGGAAATCCCAGTTTTACCTGTTAACGATTCTCATCGGTGTAAGCTTATTAGCAGTGTTAATGTGTTGGCCCCTCAGTCAGTGGGACTGGGAACGGTGGTTGTTTCTGAATGGGCAATAAAAATGTTTTCGGTTGTAGGGGTGGGTTTAACTATTTATGACTTAACCCAAGTGTGGCTAAACCTGATCTGATTGATTCGTTGGTATCAAAAGTTATATTTTTTTAACGCAGAGGTACGCAGAGGTTAACGCAGAGGAACGCAGAGGATCATGACTAATGAAAATGATTTGGTTTGCTTCTCAAGGGAAGCGAGTATGACGAATGACATAAGACAACTGACCAAATTATGCTAAGTATCTTAATTTTACTGCCGCTATTAACAGCCCTAGTCGTAGGATTTTTGCCCGCTAGACTGATGGCAAAAGGGGCGCGTCAAGTTACACTCATTGTTGCCAGTGGTCTGTTTGTTTGGTCGCTGGTGCTACTCGCGCAGTTTGATCCCAGTCAGATGAATCTTCAGTTTCAAGAGAATTGGTCTTGGATTGAGTCGATTGGGTTAACTTACAGTTTAGGTATTGATGGGTTGTCAATGCCTTTGCTGGTGTTGAATGGTTTACTTACCGCGATGGCGGTTTACTGTACTGATGAGGATTTAGAACGCCCTCGCTTTTATTACACGCTAATTCTGTTATTAAATGCTGGGGTGGCGGGGGCATTTTTGGCACAAGATTTGTTGCTGTTTTTCCTGTTTTATGAATTGGAATTAATTCCTTTATATTTGTTAATTGCAATATGGGGCGGAAAACGGCGCGGCTATGCAGCAACTAAGTTTCTACTATATACAGCGGCGTCTGGGGCGCTGGTTTTGGCTGTCTTTTTAGGGGTGGTCTTTTTGAGCGGGGCAAATAACTTTGCATACGGTAATGTCCAAGATTTAGCATCATTATTGCCTGTAGGTCGTCAATTGCTGTTATTAGGGGGAATTCTCATCGCTTTTGGGATTAAAATTCCTTTAGTACCCTTTCATACTTGGTTACCTGATGCCCACGTTGAAGCATCTACGCCGATTTCTATGCTTTTGGCGGGGGTGTTGCTGAAGTTAGGTACTTATGGATTATTGCGCTTTGGTTTAGGATTATTTCCAGAAGCTTGGATAGTAGTCGCTCCCTGGTTAGCGACTTGGGCGGTTGTCAGTGTGCTCTATGGGGCGTTTAATGCGATCGCGCAACGGGATATGAAGAAGATGGTGGCGTTTAGTTCAGTGGCGCACATGGGTTATATTCTACTGGCAGCCGCCGCAGCGACGTCAATTTCCCTGGTGGCGGCGGTGATGCAAATGGTGAGTCATGGGTTAATCTCGGCGTTACTGTTTTTTTTGGTAGGTGTGGTTTATAAGAAGACGGGTTCGCGGGATTTGGATGTTCTCAATGGATTATTGAATCGGGAACGGGGATTACCTTTGATTGGTAGCTTTATGGTATTAGCGGTGATGGCGAGTGCGGGAATTCCGGGAATGGTAGGATTTATTTCAGAATTTCTGGTATTTCGGGGTAGTTTTCCGGCGTTTCCTGTGCAAACCCTTCTGTGTATGATTGGGACAGTTTTAACAGCAGTGTATTTCTTGATTTTGCTGGATTGCACCTTTTTTGGTCGTCTCTCGGCGCAGGTGATTGATTTACCCCGTGTTTATTGGAGTGAACGGATACCGGCGATTGTCTTAGCGGTGTTGATTGTGATTTTTGGCATTCAACCGGGATGGTTAGTGCGGTGGAGTGAAACAACTACAGCGACGATGGTGACGAATTCATCGACAATTGCTTTAGGGGTTGAGGTGAGTCAGTAAGATAAAGTTAAACGTGATTGGGTAGGGGCGGGTTGGTTTGGAGATCCCCCCTAGCCCCCCCTTCAAAAGGGGGGAAAAATAGTTCCTATCAAAAGCGGGGGAATATATCCCATTCTCAAGAGGGGGTTGAGGGAATCATGTTTCCTTGATAAATAGCCTCTCAAATAAATAAAATAGTTTATTAACAATAAGTTACATGGTTATTAGTCAAAAGAAATCTAAAAATCATCCCCTAGAACCTTACATTGAACGCCTGAATTCAGGTCAAGCACTTCTAGTAGATTCACCTGAGAATGTGCTAGAGGTTGTGGGTATTTTACATAGTTATGGTATTGTCCTAGATGCCTATTCCCGCAATCTAATTTATATTTCTGAGAATCAGTTTTTAGTCTTTTTTCCCTTTTTTAAATACTTTAACGGTGACGTTTCTTTCCAGAAGCTATTGCAGCACTGGTGGCATGATCGTATTAATTTTGAATATGCGGAATACTGTATGAAAGCTATGTTTTGGCATGGGGGTGGAAAATTAGATGCTTATCTAGATACGCCAGAATTTGAGCAACACTGTGCCGATGTGATTCAGGCAAAGTTTCAGGGGAATCTTTTTGTTCAAGGGTTAAATTGGTTATTTCCCGATTTTCTCACCGAACAAGTGCGTCAGATGGCATATTACAGTGGCTTGGGGCAATTCTGGCGGGTGATGAGTGATATGTTTATGGAGTTATCTAATCGCTATGACAATGGGGAAATTAAAACAATTCCGCAAGTTGTCGAACATATTTTAAATGGGTTAGTAGCGGCGGCGAATAAACCGATTACTTATGGCGTGAAAATTCGCGATCGCGAGTATGAGATAATTCCTAAATCCGCTGGGTTAACTTTTCTGATGGATACGGCGGTACCCTATGTGGAGGCGATTTTCTTCCGGGGAACGCCGTTTTTGGGGACAGTTTCTTATAACGCCCAAGCTAATCAGATTCCGCCAGAACAAGGTAAGTTTACTTATGGAGCATTATATGCCGATCCGTTACCGATTGGGGGGGCGGGGATTCCACCGACATTATTGATGCAGGATATGCGTCATTACTTACCTGATTATCTGCATCAAGTGTATCAGCGATCGCGTCGGGGACAGGATGACTTGCGGGTGCAGATCTGCCAAACGTTTCAGAAGTCGATGTTTTGTGTCACAACGGCGGCAATTTTGGGTTTAGCGCCTCATCCCTTGGATACGGCGGAACCTGAACAACAGGCAGAAAATCGGGCGTATTTGGAATATTGGATGGATCGATTTGTCACATCGCGGATCAATGATGTTAATCAGTGAGTTATTTGTCCTTTGTCCTTTGTCCTTTGTCCTTTGTGCTATCACTCATTCATAGGAAATAATTCTTATCTATTATTATGACTCAAACTCTTGCAGCTAGAGAGATTACTCTCCATGAATTAGAAACAAAATTTGGCATCCAGTTGGTTGAAGATGACCAATTCTTCCGAGAATGGCAGGACAACTTACCGGAAATTACTGACGCCGAGAAAGAAAGGTTGGACAGAGTAAAACTCAGTTATCAGAATTTAACGAAATACCCACCTCTGTTGGAAAACACCGTAAAAATGGTTGTTCTTTCTCCCTTGCTAGACTTAGCGGACTTCTACCTCCACCCCTTCCACATCAAATCCGAGAAGTCTGTGGCAATAGCCGCAGAAGATGAGGGAGTTATTGTCAGAGGAGAGATTGATGTATTGGCTTTATTAGAACAAGTTTGGCTAGTCGTCATTGAATCAAAAAAAGCCGCATTTTCGTTAGACGTTGGCAAACCACAACTTCTCGCTTATATGCTATCAAATCCCGATCGGGAAAAACCTGCCTACGGACTAATTACGAATGGGAGTAGCTTCAGATTTATAAAATTAGTCAAAGGAGAAACAACTCGATACGCTGTATCTAAACTGTTTGATATTTTCAATCCAGGAAATGAACTGTATAGCGTTTTGAGTGTACTGAAGCGTTTGGGTCAATTAGCAATGAGTGAGGGTTATCGCTTAAGTTGATACTAATGCACGTCGGTGCTACCGTACAAATGCATATTTATACTAAACCTCTAAACGATCAGATTAAGCCAACTAGGATAGGCACAAGACTGGTGATTTTGCAAGGGTAATCCCTGATACGTCGAACCTATTTCGCTAACACCCTGCTCAAATTCCTGCAAATTCATAGTGTCAACTTCAACAAGTGCCTCAAACGCAATTGTCCACCAATTCTCTTTATTAACCGTAAGCTGGGTTAACTCATAGGTAATCTCTTGGTAGAAACGTTGCGATCGCGCTTTGTTCACCGACACCCATGATCCTTGTGTAAAGCCGCTTTTGGGCATTATACTCTCAGATGTTGAGTCTTGACAACTCCACTTAATCCATTGCTCAATACTGCCTTCCCCAAAGCCACCAAATTGCCGCATACCCAATTCCGCCTTACGCCACTTAACCTCTAAACTGCCTTGCCGAAATTTGATATTCAGATAAGGACAATCGGGGATATAAAGATATACATCCTCCCTCGTTTCTGGCAATCCTAATGTCTCGCCTGGACAATCTGTGGCAAACCAATCGTTTACCTTTGTGGGGAGAATACCGCGATTGAACCAGCGTAGTTCTAACGTAATGAAGTCATTTGTCATTTTTTAGGGAACAGGGAATTAAAATTCAGCTCTAATCCTGCTGGTGGGCGAATTTATAAGCCCCGATAAAGGATAGTGCGATCGCGAAGGCTAATAAAACTGGGATAGAATACCAGGGAAACTGGGATAGAGGTAAATAAGCAGCCGCCCGTAATCCGGTACTGGCATAGCTGAGGGGTAACAAGTAGACGATAACTTTTAATGCCAAGGGTAACGTTTTCGGATCAAAGAACGTTGCGCCCAAAAATGACATCGGTACAATCAAAAAATTGTTATAAAGTCCTACGGATTCTAAGGACTTGACATTTAATCCCACAATTACCCCTAAACCAGAAAATACGGCGCAATTCAGCAGTAACACTAGCAAAAATAAGGGATTGATAAAGCTGAAAACTTTACCTGTAAACAGAACCGCTACCACAATCACCGAACCGGATGTCATCAACCCGCGCACAATTCCGGCTAGAATTTTACCCAAATACAGCGCTAACGGGTGTACGGGCATCAGTAGTGTTTCAGCAAATGTCTTGGTGTAAAGCCGTTCACCGCATATCGAAAAGGTGGTCCCACTGAAGCTAATCGTCATCGAGGATAGGGCAATCATCCCCGGTAGGATAAATTCCAAATAGCTGTCACCCGCCGCCGTTTCCATGGCTGAATTGAGGGTGCTACCCAATCCCAACCCAAATGCGATAATGTAAATCACTGGGGAGATGAGTCCAGCCGCCGCGACTTGCAGGATTCTCACCCGCAGCTTTAACCACTCGCCCCAGAATACGGTGAGACTATCGGCTAAGATGGTTTGCCACTGACTGCCTTTGAGAGTTTTGCTGAAGGGGAATGCGAGATTAGACTTCACAATATCGATAGGATTAACATCTCTTCTTAATATTACTTCATAAAGGATCTCGGCGATCCTAAAATGCTGATTTCAGTGCGATTAAACTTTAGGCCCCAAACCCGTCCCTACAATTAACTGATTATCCTTGACGGGTTGCTAAGACTCGGATAAATTCCAAGGGCAATCCATCGGTATCGGCAATAAATGCCACCTCGTACAGGCGATCGCCGATAATTTGTTGAGTGGGTTCTAAGAGAATTTTCAGCGGCTGAAACTGATCCGGATTTTGACTCGATGCCTCAGCTAGTCTCTTTTGTAGCGATTCTACCCAACTGGGTAAATCGGCAACTGTTTCGGTGAGGTCAAAGGAAAGATGATAGTAACCTACATAATGTTCATCCCCAAACGCATCCGGTGCAGGTTTAGGTTCCGGGATTTGAATCAGTTCAATTCGTCCGTCTAATCCCTCCATCCAACAGGCGAGAGTAATTCCCGCCGTGAAGCGTTCACAAACCGTGAAACCTAATTGTTCGTAGAACGCGATCGCGCGATGAATATCAGCCGTGCGAATTGAAGCGTGGTGCATGATTCACGAATAATTTTAATTGTTGATCTCTGTAGGGGCGGGTTTTACCACTAACACTTCAACTCAAACCATTAACTTAACTAAACCAGCCCCGACTTAGTGATAGGAAAGCAAACAAATGACAAATTAGGACTTCCGTTTTCTTGACGGCACAGGCGCTACCTATAGGGGCTCTTTCATTGCCGTACCCCTACCATAAATGGCGTTTGTGCGTAAGTCCTGAAATGACGAATGACCAATGAAACTTACTCAAATAATCGAAAATAAGGATAGCGTACTGGAATTCCCGGCTCTTTTTCCAAATTGAAGTTAATCACTTCCCAACAGGGTTCCTCGCCTGGATCAGGGCTAAATGCTACTGGTAAGCCATAAAGTCGGGGACGTCCCGGTTCAGATTGTCCGCGCCAGGGGGTACTTCGTTCCAGATAGGCGCTAACTAAGTCTCGATAGCGACTGGCAATAATCACCCGTGTTGCCCGATAGCCTTGAGTGTACAGGCGATCAAGGGCTTCGTGAATTTCAAAGCGAATCCCATCCGGATGGGTATGCTGACGATACCACTCACTCTCCCATTGACGCCAATGACGCCCCGATTGTAAATGGATGAGTTCTTCAGTTTTGGGGTCTGCCTCGAAAGCGCCATGCCGGGGACACAAATAGGTATCGGTCAATGTCAATGCCGGAATAGACTGCCGACAGTGAGGACATTGAATCTCTGAACCGAATATGGGGTACTGTAAACTAGGATTAATCATCTAGGGTTGAAGGTATCGTCATTCATTCGGCGATTGCGCTAGTACCTGTATAAATATATCTGTGGCTTCATCAATTATAGAATACCCTCGAACACACTCATCTGTTTTATAGGCAATCGTGACTGATTCTTATCCCCAGTTTCCTGCAACTCCCTCCTATTGGTCTGCTGTTGATTTGTCTCAAGCCGCCTTTGTTGCGCCCAATGCGGTAGTTATGGGTGAAGTCGCGATCGCATCGGGAGCCAGTATCTGGTATGGTGCTGTGGTGCGGGGCGATGTCGAGCGGATTGAGATTGGTGAATGTACCAATATTCAGGATGGTGCGATTTTACATGGAGATCCAGGTAAACCTACGATCCTGGAAGACCATGTAACCATTGGACATCGGGCTGTCGTCCATTCGGCTCATATTGAACGTGGCTGTCTGATTGGGATTGGTGCGATTATCTTAGATGGTGTGCGGGTGGGACATGGCAGTATTGTCGGGGCTGGCGCATTAGTGACCAAAGATGTTGCCCCTTTATCCCTGGTAGTCGGCATTCCAGCGCGAAAAGTCCGCGATATTTCGGAAACGGAGGCGGCTGAATTAATCGAACATGCACAGCGTTACCAGAAGCTGGCATGGGTTCATGGCGGAAAAGGCACAGACTTGGGGTTTCACTCACCTAGATGAGAACACGGAGATGAGACGCTGAAAAAAACCTGTTACCTATTGACTTTTGGGGGCATAATTTGATTAACTTAATATGCTGAATCTAAATTACACCTAACCAGAAATCTGTAATTGAGGCTATGATCAACTGAGTACCCAGGGACTCTGGGGGAAAGAAATTGGCTGTCAAGTCGGGCTGTCGGGGGCATTTTGCCTAGATAAGTGGCGTAGGGCAGCAATGTCTAACAGCGATGTTGGAAGCCTACACCATAATATTTGATTTGGTGTGGAAGGATGTCACGCATTAAGCGAGGTAGGTAAAACTATGGATTGGCGGTTACTCATTGTCTTGTTGCCTATCCTTTTAGCCGCAAGCTGGGCTTTGTTCAACATTGCTGGAGCGGCTATCGGTCAAATTCAGGCGTTTCTGAATAAATCCTGAGCTGTTGGATAGACACAAATACCTTTTGTAGAGACGTAGCATGCTACGTCTCTACATGTCTAATATCGCTCTAATAAAAGCTTGACTTCGGCGTCTAAATCGAAATCCCTCATCGCCTCCCACTCAGCTTGTCGAACTGCCAAATAAACATGAGCCAAATCCTCACCCAAGGCATTAAGGAGTAGCGAGTCATTTCTAAGCTGTTCTATCGACTCAGCTAAGGTACTGGGCAATCGTTCAATATTAGCCGCTTGACGTTCAGCATCTGTCATCGTACCGGGATCTACAGATACAGGCGTTGCCAGTTCTAAGCCTTGGCGGATACCATCGAGTCCCGCTGCAATCGTTGCCCCTAATGCTAAATAGGGATTCGCTGTAGCATCCACGGTTTTGAATTCAAAATGAGAGGGACTCAGGGGTTCAGGATGGGTAGGGACACGCACAGCCGCTTCCCGATTATCTAATCCCCAACACCGGAATGCCCCACTCCAACACCGGGGTAGCAAGCGGCGGTAAGAATTGGTAGTGGGTGTTGTCAATGCCATCAGGGCTGGTAGGTGGTGCAGAATTCCAGCCATAAAATGACGGGCAATATCCGAAAGTTCGCCATTTCCGTCTGGATGGGGGATGAGATTTTCGCCCTCTCGCCAGAGACTCAGGTGTAGGTGACAACCGCTACCCGCTTGATCAGCAAAGATTTTCGGTAAGAATGAGGCGATACGATAATGTTGGAGTGCGATCGCTTTGACAGTTTCCCGGAAGGCAATCTGTTGATCTGCCGCACTTAGGGCGTTGGTGTAGAGGATAGAGATTTCCTGCTGACCGGAACCGGATTCGGGATAATATTGTTCAACTAGCATTCCCTGCTCAATCAAAGCTGCCGCAATGTGATCAATAATCCCTTGATGCAAATCCATTGCCATCGTCGAGGCAAATACCGTTTCATCCGCAGGTACAATGCCCTCAGCGTTTCGCTGCAAGAGATAGAACTCATTCTCAAATGCGGCTATCACCTCTAACCCTTCTTGGTTAGCCTCTGCAACCATGCGTTTGAGAAAATTTCGTGGACAAAGACTCCAAGGCACACCATTTAGGATCATATCGCCCATGACACGGGCATGACCTGGGCAATAGGGTAAAGGGTTCAGCGTACTCCAGTCTGGCACGAGACGGATTTCCCCCACAGGTCCTAACCCACTCCCAGCAACAGGCGCATCATACATAACCGGAATGGCTTGTTGAGCGGCAGAAATACCCACACCATGGATGAGGTATTCTGATAAGGCTTTTCGGTGGACTGCCTTGCCCCGGATAATATTGGCATTGTCGCACCAGAGAAGGCGGACAAATTGAATCCTTTGCTGGTCAAGATTTTGTAATTGTTCTTTTTCCATTCATTTTCTGCCTGTGTTTCTCACCCAGAGTAGCTCCACAAATTAACGTTTCTTAATATAATGAGAAGATAACACGGCTGATAAAGGAGCGATCGCGTGCTGACCCTAGACCGCCTTGGAGAACAGACCCTGAACAGAATTGCGACGCTGGCGCTGTCCAGCCAAATCGATGATGCCAAAAAACTCGAGGTGCGAGTCAAAACAGACCCTTCTCTGTTAGCCAAGGGTCAATTAGAATCCCTGGCGATTTACGGTGAGGGGTTAATCATGGAACACGATATCCGTCTACAAGAGATGGTTATCCGGCTAGAAACCATTGCGGTTGCTCCCTTCAAAGCCTTAACGGGCAACATTGAACTGACCCAACCAACTCAGGGAACAGCACGGATTGTGATTGCCCAGGGTGATCTTAACCGTGCCTTCAACTCAGATGTGTTAGGGACTCAGCTTCGCTCACTCAAGGTTCAGGTGGATGGTAAGCCGCAAACTCTCAACGTCAAGCAGATACATTGTCGCCTCTTAGCCGAAGGTCGAGTTGCTCTTGATGCTGACGTCCGGCTAGATCAAAGTAATGAAACTCAACGAGTGTCCTTCACCACTACTCCTAGAGTGAGTGATGACGGGCGCAGCGTGGTACTAGAGAAGGTGGAATACGCCCAAGGAAAAGAACTCTCACCAGAATTCACTCAAGCATTAGTAACCAAGGCGGGTAAAATATTACACTTGAGTCACTTTGAGATGCCAGGGATATCGCTACGTATGCATCATTTGCAGGTCCAAGAAGGTCAACTCACCCTGCAAGCCGTGGCTCATGTGACGCAGTTTCCATCCCTGTGAATTGGCATAGATGCTCGCCTGACAACGATGAGAGCAGTTGTTGACATTAAGCTTTAAATAGCGAACAGCTTAATAACTGCGAAAGGATCAACAAAACCCGCCCTGACTCATATTGTCAGGGCGAGTGTTATTATATATGAATATTTTAATCGAGATAACCTGAACCATGTCTCGTGCTACCCCTTATCAACCCTTACTTCTGAGACTGTTGCATGGTGTCAATGCTCTGATTGCCATTTTAGCTATCATCACCTCCTACTGGGTTTATGATACCTATGATGGGCGATTCGGACAACTTTCTCTGCCCCAAATTCCAGATATTATTGGCATTCATGGTACATTTGGCAAAACCTTACTCCTAGGGGTAATGCCAGCCTTTGCATTATACAGTTTTCATCTAGGGTCTAGACGCCTCATTCAACCCGATTCGTTTCAAAAGCTTAGACAATTGGGTAAACCTATCGGTTGGTATAGCCTGCATCGGATTATTAATACGGTGATGTTATTAGCCATTACCTTTTCCTTGATGACTGGCAGTATGATCAAAGAAGAATGGTTACCCAATGGGGAATTAAATCATATCTGGTATTATTTACACCTAACCGGATGGGTTATATTAGTTGGATGTTTAGCCATTCACTTATTAATCAGTGCAAAGGTAGGAGGATTGCCATTATGGATATCCATATTTAAGCTAAACTATCGTCCAGACGATTCTCCAAAAAAGTGGATTCAGACACTGCCTTCATTCGGTCGGCGGGAAGATAGATGATATCATATCCGGTTGAATAATTAGGGGTTGCTGAATAAGTGTTATGGTAAGGATAGGGAACAGGTAAAAGGGAAATGATCACTGTTTAGACAAACATGATATGAAAGGAAATACGCTACTGATTGTTGTAGAAATTGTGGTCATTGGCGGGATTATATTCGGTTGGATTGCCCCCTTATTATTTCCCTCAGAGGAACCAGAACAGAGCCAAAACATTGTAGAGACATTGCCGGAAACCTCTGGAACCATCTAAAAAGAACGTTTAAAAACTAATGGGTATTCCGTAATTAGTCGGCTAAATGGTTAGTTGGATTTGCCAGAATATTGGACAGGTAACGGTTTCCTAACCCTAAAGTTAATTCTTTCAGGTTAAAATCGCCCCACCCATTAACTTAGAATACCGATAGTCTAACTCCGCCTTAATTAACGGCAAACTCTCCAACGCCTTATCCTCAAGCACAATCTTCTCCGCCGCATCTCTTGCCAAATTCAATACCTCTTGATCCTCTACCAAACTGGCTAAAGCAAAATCCGCCAACCCCGACTGACGCCGCCCCAACACCTCTCCAGGACCTCGAAACCGCATATCCATCTCCGAGATAAAAAAGCCATCCTGAGACTGTTCCAACACTCCCAAACGCTGACGCGCCGTATCGGTTTTTGACCCACTCATTAATAAACAATAGGACTGATGAGAACCTCGCCCTACCCGCCCCCGTAATTGGTGCAACTGTGACAAGCCAAACCGTTCCGCATTTTCAATCATCATCACCGTCGCATTCGGGACATCTACCCCCACCTCAATCACCGTGGTGGAGACAATAATTTGGGTCTGATTATCCCGAAATGCATTCAGCGCCTCATCCTTCTCCGTCGAACTCATCCGCCCATGTAATAATCCCACCTGAAATTGTGGGAAAATACTCTCAGAGAGTCGCTGATGCTCCTCTACTGCCGATCGCACATCTAATTTTTCTGATTCTTCAATTAAAGGTAGGACTATATACGCTTGACGCCCTTGGGCAATTTCTCGACGCATCAAGTCATAAGCATTTTGGCGTTCCTTCCCGGTTAATACTGTCGTGTGAATCTTTTGGCGTCCCGGCGGTAACTCATCAATCTGACTCACATCTAAATCCCCATGCAAGGTTAACGCCAGTGTCCGAGGAATCGGTGTAGCTGTCATGGTTAACACATGAGGGGATTGTCCCTTTTGTTGCAACTGCGCCCGTTGTTCTACGCCAAACCGATGCTGTTCATCAATCACCACCAATCCTAAGCGCTGAAAATTCACCGAGTCTTGAATTAACGCATGAGTTCCTACCAACAGGGGTAATTCCCCGGTTTCTAACTGAGAATGGATTTCCCGGCGCTTCTTCACCTTCACTGAACCCGTTAGCAATTCGACGGGCAGATGGAGTAAATTAAACCAACTGACTAATTTACGATAATGCTGTTCTGCTAATACTTCCGTTGGTGCCATTAACGCGGCTTGATACCCCGACTGAATCGCCGCCAAAATCGCAATCACAGCTACCACGGTTTTCCCCGAACCCACATCCCCTTGGACTAAACGATTCATCGGACTAGATTTTTGTAAGTCGTTGAGAATATCGTTCACCACCAGTTTTTGGGCAGAGGTGAGTTCAAAGGGCAGCAGGTGATAAAATTGTTCAACGAGTTTCCCCGTGGGCGCGAGAATGGCACTAGATTGAACTTGCTGCTGCATTTTCCGCCGCTGGAGAAATCCTAACTGTAAATAGAAGAACTCATCAAAGACCAAGCGACGTCTGGCACGGCTGAGGGTATCTGTATCTGTGGGAAAATGTAAATTCGCGATCGCATCACTCACTCCCATCAAATCATACTGCTGGCGCATCCCCTTCGGCAACGGCTCTTGCAGTTGATTCACTGCGGGTAACGCCGCCATCACCGCCTGTCTCACCCAATCGGCGGGTACCCCTTCCGTTAAAGGATAAACGGGCATAACTCGACCAATTTTTAAGGAATCAATACTCCCACCCAAATGGTCTAAAACCTCAATTTCTGGGGTATCTAGGGTAATCCCATACTTATTCTTTTTCACTAACCCTGACGCCGCCACAATCGCCCCGGCTGGATAGCGACGCTTTTGTTGTTCTTGCCAACCGCGATGGTTGTAGCGATTTCCGGCAAAGAAGCGATTCAGTTTAAGTTGACCGGTGTTGTCTTTAAGTAATAACTCAAAAATCGATAACTTTTTATTCCGAGGGCTGGTAAAACAGTTACAACGCTTCACCGTACCCACCACCGTTACCGTCTCCCCGGCGACTAAATCCTTAATATTCACCTGACGGGCATAATCAATATGATCCCTCGGATAATAGTAGAGCATATCTCGCACCGTATATACTCCCAAACGCCCTAAAAAATCACTGCGGCGACGACCAATATCGGGTAACTCGGACAAGGGTGAGTCCAGGGTAAAATTGACGTTTAACTGGGATGTTTCCGCAACCAGAGGCGTAGTCCGGGGAGATTTAACCGTCTGGGTTTGAGGCGGATGAGTCTTTTCCCATTCCCGACGCTGAATTTCCTGTTGCAGCTTGTGAAGAAACTGTCGTGTATCAGCTACCAGATGTTGACGGTCTTCAACAGTCTTATGATCATAACGCCCAAACTCAGCCGCAATGGACTGCCATTTGCGCCGTTCCACAGGTAGAAGTCCGTCTGGTGTTTTCCCTAAACTGAGGCAGAGAAATTCACTAAAACGGTACTGATTCCCCTGCAAATCAGTAAAGCCCTTTTCGGCTTCGACAGAAAGTGCTTTTTGTAATCTTGTCCAATCTGGAAATTCTGTACCCACAATTTCTGAATTATGAATGACAAATGACCAATAACCAATGACGAATGACTAATCCTCAAACCAACTCGCACGCCATGCGGCTTCGGCTTGAACCACTGTCCACTCCCGTTGTTTTTTGCGATACTGTCGCTGAAATTTAGTGGTGTGGGCAATCAGGTGCCGAATTTGATTCCGCACTTTGACTAATTGCGGTTCAGTAAACTCAATTTCGGATAGGCGCAGGTTAACCGCAATAATTCGGGTTAGGGTTGTATCATCGTCATCATCCGACATTTGGGTTTCGACTAAAAGGTTGAGTAGATTTGAACCGGGACTGCTTTCACCCGCCGCATCTGCTTTGGTTGCCGCTTCCAGGACAGTTGGTGGTAGTTTATCGGGAATAATACCCTCTTGTTGTAAAAGACGATTGGTCTTCACGGAAACTGTTTGCAGGGTGAGAGCAATTTTATCTTCTAACATCTCTTGCCACTGTAGCAGTTGATTGGGCAGAATTGGTTTTTGTGGGGCGAGGGCTGAATCTGGGGAAGGGTTTGCTGTGGTTTCAGCCGAGGATTCCGTTGACTCCGCCATGGGTTCTAATTCCTCGTCTTCCAGGATTGATGATAGGTCTTGAGGAAGCTGTAAGTGTAAGATTAACTCCTCTTGTCCTTCCTTACCAATCTGACGCAAGGCTTGCTGTAGATTTTGGCGCTGATTGAAGGACAAACTTAAAAATGCGTCTGGATAGCCTTGAGTACAAACCTGATAACTTGCCTGTTTCAAATGTTTTTGCACCGTTTGCCCCAACAGGGTCACATAGGTGGCGTAACTGTCGTGGAGTTGGGAAGCTAGATGTGCGATTGCTTCCTCCATCTTAGCTAAATCCTGCTCAATGCGTTCAACTGCGTTCACTGTCATTTGCCTTGGGCGATATCAAAATGAATGTAAGTATTCAACCGAACATGATATTATCCCCCGACGAAGTTGACACCCCTTATTGACACTCCCCCGCTTAAAATACGGGGAATTCTTGAGCTAATCGTTGCCCTTTCGAGTCACCTCTAATTAGGTCTTACACAATTATGTCCTACCCGAAGCCAACTCGAATATCACTTAATATCTAGAACTCCACTTTTTCGGGTAGCTCTCCAAGCTTTTACCTAAATTAATTAGGAAGTTTCCCTATGCCCTACGGTACTTATTAACTATTTAGTTTTTACAAAAATGCTATTCCGACTGAGAAAATCGGCATTGTACGAATTTTGGCTCGTTTGAAATCCTAGCAAGAGAAGGTACACCATTTATGTTTTTCAGAAGGTTTTTATGTATACAGAGTTATCACCTACAAACTCTGTTTCTCACGTCACTATTGTACCTAAATCCAACAAAAAAAGCAACTAAAGTTGCTAGGCTAAACGCCTTGCTTGGTTTCATCCCTCGGATAAATCACGAGGGAGCCTGCACCATCGCTTATCTGTAAATATTTGTAAAATTTTATTCAAGGAATTAAAGGCTCACATCCCTAACTACGAACTCGCTTAATTTAATTGCACAGTTGAACCCAACATTTACCCAAAAATTCAGTCAAGTTTAATACATTTATCCCCTGAATATGGGTGGGTTACGGCGGATATTTTCTTCATCCATCTAACCTATTGGCGTGACCCAGCTAAAATTGTGGAATAGATTTTACCATTGAATCGGGCGCACGCCATGCGCCCCTACGGTTTCCGGGCGTAATTTTAATTCATCAAATTACGTGTGCCACGCCACTACGATGGCGGCGTGGCACACCTAAATTGATAGATTAGATTTGGCTTTTATTGACATCCTCCCCCGGCTAAAGAGCGCGGGGGATTCCTCACCACGCCACCTTTAGCCGGGGTGGTCGCTGATTGGGGTTGACGCTTCGCTGAAGGTTGCCTCCAAATGAGGTCTTACACCCTCTCCACGTCCGTTTAT